>JBHIBM010000027.1:0-12395 GCA_046759085.1 Candidatus Zixiibacteriota bacterium | reverse complement strand
ACCTTTTGCTTCAGCGCAGCAATGTAATTGCCGAGAGGAGAGATTTGGTGGGGAGGTGGAGGCATGGAAGACAACGGAAGGGAGCTCCGGTATAACCGTCGGGCTCGACGAGTCTGAGTCCTTCAAGTGAAAGCCGCGGCAGGATCCAATACCCAACTCAGAATCGATCTACCTCCGAAGGAGGCAGATACCTATCAGCTATCTCAACCTGTGAAATGCCATATTCTTCAGGTCTGTTTGTTTAGAGTTCAGTTTGGCTTTGACCTGGCAGATCTCCTAAAGTTTGCACACTGAGAGCCGATAATCTGAGCGAAAAAAGTCAGTGGACTTGGGCCAGCCTTTTCTCCTGGTTCTCCAAGGCGGGAAACGGGTCTTGACAGGGAAAAGACACAACTTGCCGGAATGGAATATGTGGCACTTACGGCGCAGTCAAATGTCCTGCTATCAAAAGGAGGTGATTGAAAGGTTTCGCTTCAGGAAAGCAAGAACGATGAACATCTTTCACCAGCACAAAGCGAAAGGGGTGCAAGGATGAAGAGCATGAGGAGGTTGTTCGGACGTGAGGCCGGATTCACTCTAGTTGAGCTGGCCATCGGATTGGTCATTATCGGGCTTCTGATCGGGGCGATTCTGGGAGGTGCCCAGATGATCAAAAACGCCAAGATCAGAAGGCAGACACAGGACTTGCGAGCACTTTACGGCGCGGTCTATACCTACTTCGATAAGTTCCTGCAGTTGCCCGGCGACAACAACGCCGACGGTTATTTCGACGCCGACGACTCCGTCTGGACCGACATCGAGGCTCAGAACTTAGCTTACGAGTCCAAGAGAAGTCCCTTCGGAGCCAAGTACTATTTCGGTTCTGACACCTTGGGAACGCCGGTCGCTTACCGGAACGGTAATTACATCATGATAAGCCTTCCGCCGGATGTGGGCCAGAATATTGACGACCAGCTCGACAACGGAGTTGACAGCACTGGAATCGTAACATCGAGCAGCACGTACACCGGCACCGCGAAGATTGATCTTTATTACTGGATCGACTGATCTCCTCGACTGAGGGGATGAGGTTCAATTTTGGAGGGGGCACTGCCACCGGCAGATGCCCCCTTCTGAACTTCAAGATGCTTCATCTTATCGTGTTGAGAGAACTGAATGAATCTCTCCTCTTGCAGGGTAGCTCCCGGGCACTCTCACAAGGGATTCACCCTTCTGGAGTTAGCCATAGCTATGGCCATAATCGGGCTGCTCATGGTCTCGGTCGTCGGGCTCTACGCTACCGTTGCGAAAAGACAGAGGGAAGTGAAAACCAAACAAGAGATGGAGAGTATCAGAGAAGCAGTTCTTGGTTACTATCAGAGTTATCTGCTTTTGCCCTCCCCTGATCCCGGATACGTCGTTCCCATAGACGATCTGGGCCTGCCTCCTGCAGCTCAAAGAGACCAGATTTATAGCGGCAAGTATTATGCCTACGTATCCTCCAACGGTGGAGATACCCTTAAAGTCGACGGACAGTCCATCGGAAATACAGCTCTGGTTTTGATATCCAGCGGAAGCGACTTAGAATTCGAGGAGAACAATACTGACCTGACCGACAACGAGTATACCCAAGAGGGCACCACCGCCGCCTTCGATGACATCCTGATCTATATCTCCGGGAGCGAGCTCTCCTCTTTCACCGCCTGGAGAAGGGAGATAGAGGAGGAGGTGGCGGTTCTGGATCAGGCGGCGGCCATATTAGCCGACAATGATGATGACGGGGATGGGCTGGTTGATGAGGATCCCGGGGGGCAATGTGGGGTGGAGGATCCATCCGGCAATTGCGACGGAGTGACCAACTGGGCTTTGGTGAGCGGGACCGAGTCTCTGGTCAATGCCGGGCTTCTGTGGAACGCCGATCACCTCGTGGATCCCTGGGGAACTGATTACTGCTGGGATTCCGTTAGTCACCGCTTCTACTCCGCGGGCCCAAACGAGATCGACGAGGGCTGCGGTGGTGATGACATCTGTCCCTAAAGGGAGCGAGAGCAGATGCTTTTGTGCCTCGATTTTGCAAGCAAAAGGGCCAAGCTGATTGGCGTGGAAAGAGGGGGGAAAAAATTCAAGGTGGTGGTATCGCTGGAGTTCACCATCGCTGAGCTTGGTGAGGTCTTCGGGGAGTTTCTCAAAAGCAACTCTGCAGACATTGACGAAATAAGGGTTTCGGGGGCTCTGGAAAACAGTTTCCACCAGGTCTTCACAGTGCCAGGTCTGAAGAAAAAGATGCTCAGAGAGGCCCTCGAAGCTGAGGTGATAAAATCGTTTGGAGCTGATTACCAATTCAAACAGGAGGAGTTAGAGGAGCTCGTCGGCCCCGGCAACCAAATCAATAGAAGGCTGATGACCGCGGGGATAAGGAGAGATACCCTGGAGAAGCTGTCAGAGATTTTTGCCGACTCCCGAGTCAAACCGAGCGTATATACAACCTACCCGATGGCTCTGCAGGCCCTGGTCCGGGAAATGGAGATTCTCACTGAAAAACCGCTGGCCTTCGTGGAGATCGATTATCCCACAAGTCGGGTGGTCATCTTCAAGGGGAGAGAAATCCGGTTGACGCGAGAGCTCCCGGTGGCCACACGGGAGAAAGATCCCGATCGCTCCGCCCTGGCCATGGACATTTACAGGACTCTTCTCTTCTACGGCGATACTTTTCCTGACGAGCAGGTGAGCAGGTTGGTGTTTGCGGGAGCTTCCACCACCAAAGAGACGGTGGAGAATCTGAGGCGCAAGACCGGAGCCGAAATCATTCCTTTCTTGCCGGGGGCCTTTTTCGAGGGAATGGAGGAGATACCGTATATTGATCCCGGATGTTTGGGGCTGGCCCTGTTGAAGCCTGAGCAGTTCAGCTTTGCATATGTCCCCTTCTCGGTCCAAGATAGACGCAAGGTAAAAAAGACCCTGATAGTGTCCTCCTCCATCTCGGTGGGGGTGCTCTTGATCATAGTCTTAATCATCTCTCGTCTGGCCTTAAGTCTGCAAAATTTGAATGTCTACCACACCGCTGTAAAAGGGGAGATCAGGATGAAGGAGGAGACCTTGAAAGATCTCGCCTTGGAGTTCATCTCTCAATCGATCGAGACTTCCCAGCCGAGCTGGCCTGAGGTCTTCCAGGAGGTGGCGGCGGCGGTGCCGCCGGGTGTGGCTCTTAAAACCCTCACCCTGAAAAAGGTGAAGAAGGTGTGGCGGGGAGAAGTCAGCAAGATGAAGGACGTGTGGTGGGGAGAAGCCAGCGGGATCGCAGATGGAACCGACGAGATCACTTCCCTGCTTCTGGCGGAGGAGGTTCAGATCAGATTCACACATTCGCCTGTTTTCAGAGGGGCTAAGATGACCGAAAAGGGGGTCCGCGGCAAACGAGTGGAATTCCAGTTAACCTATCAATTACAGAGGTGAGATGGGTAAAGAGAAGGCCATCATCATAGCCTCTGCCCTGGCGCTTGCGGTGTCCATTTTCTTTGGAAGCGGAAGAATTAGATCGCTGCGGGCGCAAATTGGGGAACGGCAGGAAGAGGTAACGAAGTCAGACCAGCAACTGGAGGAGCTGAGAACGCTGAGGGAGTCTTTGGAACTGAGAAGAATGACCGGCAAGGTGCTTCGCGAGATTCCCCGGGCCCAGGATCCGGTTGCCAGCAGAGTCCTGATAGCCAAATTCCTGGAATCCTTTCTGTCGCGGCAGGGGTTCGACGCTCAAGTGCGAGTGGAAAATGAACGCGCCAGCAAAGACTTCCCCGCTGTGGTCGGCGTAAATGAAGTGCCAATCAAAATCGGCATAAAAGATTACGCCTCCTACGCCCGGGTGGTGAACCTCCTGAGGGAAATCCGGAATTTCCCCTTCGTGATCGAGGTAATCACCATCGGCGGCACCGATGTGCCCGTCCCCGGGGTCGTCAGGTTGCAGCTCAAGTATTATGTCCCCGGAGGCTCTTAAGATGGGTCTTTCTGAACGTCTGAAATCGAAGAAAGTCGTTGTGGGGTTGGGAGCGACAGGAGCAATCCTCTTGGTGTTCGTTCTGTTTAAGTTCATGACGTCGGGTGGAACTGAAGTCGCACCGGAAAGAGACCGAGGCGCTCCCCGAACGCGTAAACCGGTCCCCAAACCCCCGAAAAAAGAGGCCACCTCCTCCCCTCTTTTTGAGACCTTGAAAGCCTGGAAAGACCCTTTCCGGGTGGAGGACGCGCAGACTATAGAACTGCAGGACAAGATGAACGCCGTCAAGAAGGAGATCGAGTTTTTGAAAATCACCCTGGAGGAGAAGAGGCTCAGAAAGGAGATAAAGGAGCTGGAGAACCAGATAGGGGAGGCCGGCGGCACCGCCACTCCCGAACGACAGCAGGGGGCCAGTTCCGCTGGGGGCAGAGAGGCGAGCAGCGGCACCACGAAGGGGGTAGTGGTCAAGGCCATTTTGATCACGGATAAAGAGAAAAAGGCTCTCATCACTTCCGGGAGCAAAAGTCGTTGGGTTCACGAGGGGGAAGAATTTGACGGCTGGGAGATAAAGGAGATCAAGAAAGACAGCGTCGTTCTGTCGAGGGCGGGCAAGACCCGTGTCTTCTCCTACGATCGTCCCAGTTTTAGCCGGGGTGGAAAATCATGAGGAAATCCAGTTTCCCAAAGGGAGCGCTCTCGGCGCTCTTTCTGCTCCTCTTTCTTTACGGTTGCGCTTCGAAACTTGCCACTTCCGAAAAAGGGGAGGCGATTTCTCAGCTGAGAGAAAGCAACGAAGCCTCCCCCCCGATACCTCCGGAAGCGAACCTGGACCCCCTATTGGAGCTTGCCCCTAAAGAGGAGCAACTTTTCTCCTTATCAGCGGAGGCCTCCGCCCTGGAGGAGATCGTGTATCCACTGGCCAAAGAGGCCAGCGTCAACGTCATATGGGACAAGGAAGTCGACCGCAGGACTCTGGTCAGTGTGAGCTTTGAAGATTTAACATTCGAGGAGGCCTTGGAGGCGGTGTTTGCACCCACCGACTACCTATACTCCATCAATAGCCCCACCCTTTGGGTGAAACTTATCGATACCCGCATCTTTGAGCTGGGGTATGTTCCCAACAAAATCAGCTCTTCGATTCAGATAGGAGGTGACGTCCTGGGAGCAATTCAGGAGGCCGGAGGAATCAGCGGAAGCGTCCAAATCACCTCCGCCACCGACCAGGACGCGGTCGACCTTTGGAAGCAGGTAGAAGAGGGGATCAAAAGCATAATCTCAGCGGATGGAACTTATTTCATAAACAAGCTGGCTAACATGGTGACGGTTACCGATCGTAAGAGGAATCTGAAAATGGCCGCCGACTTCATACAGAGGTTGAAGAACACTCTGGGAAGGCAGGTCTTAATCGAGGCCGAGGTGGTGGAGGTCACCTTAGAGCAAACCCAATCTTACGGGATCGATTGGTCGGCGGTTCGTTCCTTTGTGGTAGATCACGCCACCACGGAGGTGACGGCCAGTCAGAGCCTGAGTCTGGTCGGCTCCGTTTTTGAGTTCACTGCCTCTCAGGATGATGCCTCTTTAGTTCTCCACGCCTTGGGACAGTATGGAACCGTCAAAGTCATCTCCAAGCCCAGGATCAACGTCATGAACGGTCAGACGGCGCTGATCAACGCCGGTCGGGTTTTGAACTACTGGGAGATAACCGGGCTTCCGGGTGGGGTGCAGATAGGTGAGCCGGTTATCGTTCCGGAACAGCAGACGGTGCTTCTGGGACTGATGATGGGAGTAACTCCATTCATATCTTCAGATGGTTATGTCACCCTGCAGGTGGTCCCGATAGTAACCGATATCGGCACCTGGGAGGAGTTTCAATTTCAGGATCAGACCCTGAGGGCTCCCAATGTTGACATCCGCGAGGCCAGCACCATAGTGGGAATAAACAGCGGGGAGACGGTCGTAATTGGAGGCCTCATTACCTCCAAGCTGACCGAGACCGAACACAAAGTTCCCCTCTTGGGGGATCTGCCGCTTCTGGGCTACTTCTTCAAACGGAAGGAGACCATCGAACAAAGAGCAGAGCTGGTCATCTTCCTCACCCCCAGGGTGACTAATTTGGACGAAACGGAGGGCTGAGATGAAGTTGGTGTACAAGAGAGAAGGAGAATCTGCCGAAGGCAGACCGGCGTTTCGTTTTGCGGGCGTGCCCGGCTCTGGCAGGGGAATTCTCCGAGAGTCTCTTGGCCGCAGCGGAGTAATGCCATCCCCGCCGCAGCCTGGAGAGCAAGCTTTAGTGCGGGTGGGCCTCTTGGAGGCATATAAGCAGTTCTTCGATTTCGAGGAGGCACCCTTTTCGGTCTGTCCCAACCCGAAATTCTTCTATTCCTCCGGGTCGCACGCCGAAGGTTTGGACCATCTGCGATACGGCATCTACGAGGGATTGGGCTTCACCATGATAACGGGCGAACCCGGCACCGGCAAGACGATGGTCTTGAGATATTTCATCGAGCAGGCCGGAGAGGATCTGAAGATAGTCCATATACTCGACCCCCGTATGTCTCCAAAAGAACTGCTGCGGGTTGTCCTGGAGAGCTTAGAAGTGCCAAGATTCCCTCAAGCGGATCTGACCGAAAGAGAATTAGCTGAAGAGCTTTATGAGTTGCTTCTTTTGGCTCAACGTCAGACAAAGAAGGTCGTCATTCTCTTGGATGAGGCCCAGGGGCTGGATTTCGAGTCGCTGGAGAGCCTGAGACTTATCTCCAATCTCGAGACCGACAGCGAGAAACTGATTCATATCGTCCTTTTTGGTCAAACGGAATTGGAGGAGAGGTTACGGGAGAGGAAGCTGAGACAATTCGACCAGCGCATCTTAGTGAGGTGCCATCTCCGTCCGCTGGAGTCGGAAGAGATTCAACCTTACATCGAACATCAACTGCTGGTGGGGAAAGTTGATCTCGGCACCGAGTTTCTCTTGCAGTCCACGGCCAAGATCTATGAGATCTCCGCAGGATTACCTCGGATGGTCAACGTTCTCTGCGAAAGAGCGATGATGTCCGCTTTCCTTCAGGATACCAGAAAGATCGCGGTGCAACATGTCACGGAGGGTTGGGAGAGTCTGAATCGGATAGGGATTTTGGAACGAAAGAGACTATAGGTGTCAGTAGATCATAGGCATTTAGCTGACGAAAGTGGGACTCATAACCAAGGCCATAGAGAAGCTGGAGAACTCCGAGGCGGGGCCTCCTCAAACGGAGACGCCGGCATCTCCAGAAGAGACGACTGCGGCGGCGGAAGAGGCGGTTGGGCCCACAGAAAGGCCAGCTCCATCCTCGAAAGAGGTGGCACCATCTCGGAAGGAGACCGGCACCTCTTTAGAAGAGATGGCGGCCTCGCCAAAAGAGACGGATTCATCTCCAGAAGAGGTAAGATCATCTCCGAGGGAGACAGCTCCCTCGGCGGAAGAGAGGGCAGGGTCGGCACCGGAGGCAGCACCATCTGCAGAAGAGGCAACACTACCTCTCGAAGAGGTAGCTCCATCTGCAAGAGAGGCGGTCCCGGCCCCGAAAGAGGCAGCCTCATCGCCCGAAGGGACAGTTCCGTCTCCGAAGGAGGCGGCGCCATCTCAGAATAAGGTAGTGTCGTCTCCGGGGCGGACACCACCAGCTCCGGAAGAGAGATCGCCACCTCCAAGGCCGAAAAGGAGGGTCGCAGTCCT
Source organism: Candidatus Zixiibacteriota bacterium (assembly GCA_046759085.1). Lineage (GTDB taxonomy): Bacteria > Zixibacteria > MSB-5A5 > DG-27 > DG-27 > DG-27. The sequence goes on along the minus strand of JBHIBM010000027.1, from coordinate 4,716 downwards.
GGCGGCAGCCTGTCTGGTGATTGCAGCTCTTTTGGGTACTGGCTATGTTTTCTTTATCAAATCCGAGTCGGAGGTTCCCTCGAGGCTGCCGCGTCAATCTTTGAGTGCAAAAAGAAAGGCGCTGAAGGCCGCCCAAGCCGATTCTGAACCTCGAGTGGGTGCGGAGGCGGGAAAAGTCACCGGGGAGACTACCCGGAAGGGGCCTGTAACCCCGGCGGTTGCTGAGGCCACACCTGGAGCGAAGACAGCGAAACCTCAGGGTGCCAGAGGGCTGGTAAAGGCGGAGGGCCTGTCTGCCGACCCCGGTGGCTACACCGTTCAGGTGTGGGCTTCCTCGCACAAAGAGGTTGCCCAAGATATCGCCTCCCAGATGATTTCCCGCGGATATAAAGCCTACACCCAGAAAACTGAAGTCCCCGGCGAGGGCTTGGTCTACCGGGTGCGGATTGGTGCTTTTGATTCGCACCAGGAGGCCCTAGCAGTGAAGGAGGAGATTGTCAATAGATACGGTATGGAGGGCTGGATTGACAACTACCTTCCTGGGGCGGAAGGTGGGGCGGCAGCCTCGAAGAAAATGGTGGAAGAAGCCCGCGTTCCTGAAAGACCTGCCGTAAAAGCAGGATTGGTTGACGTCACCAAGGCAGACAGAGAGGTACCCGGGGATGAAGCTTCAACTGTCGTCTCTGCGAGGCAAACCTCTCCAAGCCAGACAGAACCTGAGACGCCAGAATCCGAGACCGAAGTGCCCCCCGAGCCTATCCCTTCTTCAAGCCCTGAGGGGGGGAGAAGAACCCTGACTGAGGCTGGCCCTTCTACGCCCGAAGAGGCAACTGCGGCAGAACATGTTGCCGCCGAGACTGTATCCCCTGAGGACAAACAGAGACCTTCAGAGGAGATTGCCCTAACTTATGAGACCGACTCGAAGGGAGAGCTGCCACGGAAGAAGCTGGCGATCACCGTGAAATCCGATTCCAGAGCGCAGAGATACTACAATAAGGGGCTCTCTTATCAGGGGCAGGGGGAATTTGGTTTTGCCATCGAATCATATCGGAGAGCGCTGACTTTCAATCCGGATCACCAGCAAGCTCGCCTGAACTTGGCAAGCGCCTGCATGCAGATCGGTAGGTCTAAAGAGGCGGAGCGAGAACTCACATATCTTTACGCCAAAAACCCGGACGATACCAAGGTGCTGTTCAATTTGGGATTGCTCTGGCACCAGTTCGGAGAGTATGTCTCCGCCGAGGCCAAACTCCGACGAGTCCTGGACTTGGACCCCCTTCACTTAGAGGCCAATCTTCTTCTCGCCAGCATCTACGAAGAGTGGGGAGAGGCAAACCAAGCCGTTGACTATTGCATGAGAGCCTTCCGCATCAACTCGACTGATCCTCGCGTCCTCTACCGTCTGGGCAGAACCTGGGATATGGCTGGTGAGCCGGCAGAGGCCGCAAAATATTACCGGTTATTCTTGAACGCTGATTCGGAGAGAGAAGAGGGCTTGAAGTCAGCGGTACGTGATCGACTGGACTATCTTGTCTCGCAACAAGGAGGAGAAGAATGACTCAGACCCTGGCAGACATGCTATTAGACACCAAGAGGATAACCAAAAGCCAGTTCGAGTTGGCAGAGAGAGAGATGAACCGCACTGGCAGCAAGTTCGGAGAGATCTGCGAAAGGCTGGGGTTTGTAAGTCACGAGGAAGTGCTGCAGTTCTCAGGGCAGCAGACGGAGACGCCCTATCTCGATTTCTCCAAGACTCCCATAGATGGTGAGGCGGTCAAGCTCATCCCGGAAGAGATCGCCAGACTATCGAAGCTGATACCTGTGGAGATGAAAGAGGATGTCCTGACCGTCGCCATGGCTAAGCCCAATGACGTCAACGCAATAGACCGACTGAGAGAGATCACCAACCTGACAATTGAGCCCAGAATCGCCGACGAGGAAACCATCCTAAGCTATATAGATGAGCATTACGGGATGGCCGCCTCTCCGGAGAAGATAATCGAAGAGAGCCTGAGCCAGGCCATATCTTTGGAGGAGGTGGAGGAGGGGACCCCCCCGCTGATCAGATTGGTCGATTCCATACTGGCTCAAGGGATAAAGGAGGGAGCCACCGACGTTCACATAGAGGTCGATGAGAGCGTGGGCCGGGTGCGTTACCGGATAGACGGGATCTTAGAGACGGCCTTCATCCTGCCGAAGAAGATCTATCGGGCGGTGGTGAGCAGGATAAAGATCATGTCCAGCCTGGATATAACCGAGCAGAGGATACCGCAGGACGGGAGCTTGCGCTTCAGCTACAATACTCAGGAAATCGATGTCAGAGTCTCCACGATGCCGATTGCCCACGGCGAGAGTGTGGTCATGAGAATACTGCAGAAGCCCCGCTTCCTCTTGAGTCTTAGCGATCTCGGTTTTTGGGAAGAGAATCTGGAGAGGTTCAAAAGATACATACAGAAGCCGTATGGGATGGTTGTGATCACCGGTCCCACCGGTTCGGGCAAATCGACCACTCTTTTCGCTGCCCTCAAGACTCTGAACGCTCTGGAGAAAAACATTATCACCTTAGAGGATCCGGTAGAGTACCAGATTCCGATAACCAAGCAGTCGCCGATACTGGAGAAGGCGGGTTACACCTTTGCCAAGGGGCTCCGCGCCATCTTGCGTCACGACCCCGACGTCATTCTCCTGGGGGAGATGAGAGATGAAGAGACCGCGGAGATGGCGTTTCGAGCCTCCATGACGGGCCATTTGGTTTTCACCACCCTGCACGCCAACACCGCCTCCGCGGCCGTGGCCCGTCTTCTGGACATGAACATCGAGCCCTTTGTGGTGGCCAGCTCCATTCTGGCGGTCATTGCTCAGAGACTGGCGCGCAAGATATGTCCCAAGTGCAAAGAGAGTTATACCCCCTCCGAGGAAGAGCTATCTTCGTACGAACAGCTGAAGGAGCTGAAGAATCCCGTCTTTTATCGGGGCAGAGGCTGCGACAAATGCAAGCACAGCGGCTATCGGGGGAGGATAGGGATATTCGAGGTCCTGGAGGTGAACGAAAGGGTGAATGAGCTCATTCTCGAGAAAGCCCTCTCCAAGGAGCTGGAAAGGGCCGCCGGGATGAAGAGCATGTTAGAGGACGGAATAGAGAAGGTCCTCAAGGGGATAACCGGTATTGATGAAATTCGGAGGGTAGTGGGATAATGCCTCTGTACGCCTATCAGGCCATAGACAATAGTAACAAAAGGGTGAAGGGGAGTGTGACCGCTCACACTCAGGAGGAGGCCGAGGCTCAGGTTCGTGAAAAGGGCCTCTTCCCAATTTCGATCCGGGCAAAGGCCAAGGGCTCATCCTTCTTCTCCCTATCCCAGAAGGTTACCAAGAAAGACCTTCTCGGCTTTACCATTCAACTGCATCTGATGTTTACCGCCGGGCTACCCCTTTTGGATTCTCTGAAGTCCATTGCGGAGCAGTCAAAGAATCCCAAATTGAGGGAGCTGGTCGAAGATATTGGCAAGAAGGTGGAGACCACCGGCAGTTTCTCCGAGGCCATTGCGGCTCACCCCAAGGTCTTTCCCCCGTTCTACCTCGGGGCGGTGCGGGCCGGCGAAGCCGGAGGCACTCTACCGGAGATGTTGAACCATCTCGCTGAATCCTTAGAGAAGCAGGAGGAGCTGCAGTCGGAGATGAAACAGGCTCTAATATATCCAGTGATGATTATGTTCGTGATGTCAGCAGTCACCGGTTTCTACGCCTTTTATCTCATGCCCAAAATGATGGTTATGGTGGAAGAGTTGGGAGCCCCGGTGCCCTTCTACACCAGGGGGATACAGTTCGTCGTCAATAGCATCATAGCGACGTGGATTCCTTTGGTGGTTCTCATCATCGGAGGCGTAGTTGCTACGTTTATCTATGGCAGGAGCGAGAGTGGACGCTATACTCTAAGCTACCTGAGGCTCAAGTTACCCCTATTTGGGGCGGTCATACAGAAGTCGGTTTTGTGCAGCTTCACCCATTACCTCTCCCTTCTGCTCCACTCCGGCTTCGGGCTTTTGGCCTCGCTGGATCTGGTCAGGGGGACCATCGGGAATCCGACCATCGTCAGATCAATAGAGACCATGGAGGAGAGAATCAGTCGGGGCGAATCGTTTGCAGAGTCCATGAGGGGACTCTCCTTCCCCGGTTTTATGGTAACCATGATAGGCCTGGGCGAACAGACCGGAAAGGTGCCGGAACAGCTTGCCAGGGTCAATGCATACTTCGAAAAGGACGTAAGGAGAGCCACCAAGCAGGTTTTAACGATAATGGAGCCTCTTATCTTAATAGTCTTTGGAGGCATCTCCGCCGTCATACTGATGTCCACTTTCATTCCCATGTATAGTGCCCTGGGTCAGGTGAAATAGGATTTTTAGGGGCCACGTCGGTTTCCCGCCGTAGAGGAGAGTCTCCTTCACCCGGGATCATTTCCCACATATCTCGGTCTGGATCTGACCCTGCAGGAGGTCAGGTCAGTTGGAAAAGGACCACTGTTACCCCTCCAGGTAAGCAATCGATCCTCCGAAATTCGCAGAGCGGAAAGTCAGCTCGCTCTAACAGGAAGGCATTCGCTCTGGGGCCCAAACCCCCGACCAAAGGGGTTGTTCTTCGAGCCTCACACGAGTGTGAAGAGGTGTCTCCTGGCCCTGCACGAGATGCAGGAATCCGCGAGGTCAAAGTCCAGGCAAC
>JBHIBM010000026.1:0-12433 GCA_046759085.1 Candidatus Zixiibacteriota bacterium | reverse complement strand
TCATCCGAAAAGGAAACTGGCAATAACATAATCGGCGACTAAAATCAAAACCGAAGATATAACCACCGCCTTGGTGGTTGAAGTTCCGACCCCTTCGGCACCTCCGGTGGTCTTGAATCCCTGATAACAGCCGATGGTGGCGATGATCCCCCCGAAGATGAAGGCTTTGAACAATCCCGCAAACAGATCTGACAGGTGGAAGAACATCTTCAACCCGTTTAGGAAGGTGTGGGCGCTTACATCTACGAAGACGACTGCCACTACCAGTGCTCCCAGGATGGCGACAAGATCCGAAAACAGCACCAAAATCGGCAGCATCGTGATCCCCGAGATGAAGCGGGGAACTACCAGATAGTGGATGGGGTCTATAGCTAAGGTCTCCAGGGCATCTATCTGCTCGGTGACCTTCATGGTTCCCAGCTCGGCGGCGATGGCGGCGCCCACACGGCCGGACACGACCAGGGCGGTCAACACCGGCCCCAGCTCTATCACCACTGCCTTCCCCACCGCCGTCCCCAGGTATCTCATGGGGACGTAGTTGTGAAACTGATAGGCGGCCTGAACCGAGGAGACCGCCCCCGTGAATATGGAGACGAAAATGATCAGAGGCAGGGAGTTCACCCCGATGAAGACCATCTGCTCTATGGTGAGGTGGGAATTCTTGAAAAGCCGGGGCAGGTTGAAGAGTATCTCCTTGAGGAGAATCGCCACCCCGCCGATGTCGGCAAGGAAACCCATGGCCTTACTTCCGATGTAGCTTACCAGTCTCATCCCCATTTTGGGCAGAGCACCAAGAGGAGGCTCCCCGGGCCTTAGCAGTTAGCTCTCACAGAGAATATCGGTCGCGAGCATTCCCTTCGGGACTTGAAATCAGCTTTCTATGTGGGAAATCAAAATGGTGTTGTGCCTTCTTTCTCTATCTCTTCGACCGGGGGAGCTTCCGTGTGAATGGTGTCCAGTTTCTCGAAGCGAGTATATTCCGGTATGAAGGCCAGCGGCACCAATCCTGTGGGACCGTTTCTTTGCTTGCCAATTAGCACTTCGGCATAGCTGTCCATGGGCATGTTCGTCTTCAGGACATCTCGGCGGTATTTCTCGGCGAGTTCCTCGCCGTACTTTATGGGACGGTAGATGAACATCACCACATCGGCGTCCTGCTCTATCGCTCCGGATTCTCTCAGATCCGCCAGTTGCGGCTTCATATAACCGCCCCTTATCTCTGATTGCCGAGAGAGCTGGGAAAGAGCCATCACCGGGAGGCTCAACTCCTTTGCTAAGTTTTTCAGGGAGCGGGAAATATATGCGATCTCCTGCTGGCGATTCTCGGTACCCCGAGGTCCCTGCATCAATTGCATGTAATCGACGATGACCAAGCCGACATCCTTCTGAGATTTCAGACGCCGGGCCTTGGCCTTCAGCTCTATGACCGAGATGGCGGCGGCATCGTCCACATATATGGGTGCCTCTGAGAGGGGCCCCACCGCGATCGATAGGTTGGTCCACTGGTAGTCCTTCAGCCGGCCTCGACGCAGAAGATTGCTGGACACCTTGGCGCGACTGCACAACATCCTCTGTGCCAACTGCTCCTTGGACATCTCCAGAGAGAAGACGGCCACCGGGATTTTCTCTTCCAGGGCTAAATGCTCGGCGATGTTCAAGCAGAAAGCGGTCTTTCCCATAGCCGGGCGGCCGGCGACGATGATCAAATCCGCGGGTTGCAGGCCCGCGGTCAAATCGTCCAATCTATCGAAGCCGGTGGAGAGACCTGTCAGGGTGCCACCTTTCTCAGCGTATTCATCCAGGTCTTGCATCGTCTGCGGCAGGATATCCCTCAGGCTCACAAAGCTCTGTTTGAGACGCTTCTCCTTTATGCTGAAGATCTTCTGCTCGGATAAGTCTAACAGGCTGTCTGGCTCTTGAGTGGGGTCGTAGCAGGAATTGATTATCTCGGTGCAGGTGCTCATGAGCTGGTTCAAGGTGGCTTTCTCCAAGATAATTCTGGCGTGGTGTTCGACGTTGGCGGCACTGGCCACCAGCTCCGTCAGAGTCACCAGATAGGAGCGACCTCCGACCTCCTCCAGCTGCCCCCCGCGGCTCAACTCCTCACTCAAGGTGATGAGGTCCACCGGCTCCTTGCGGTCGTACAGCGAGACACAGGCATTAAATATCTTGCGGTGGACATCACGATAGAAACAGTCCTCGCCGATTATTTCCAGACATCTTCCGATGGCATCGCCGTCCAGAAGGAAGGCCCCCAGAATCGCCTGCTCCACATCGACAGCTTGCGGGGGAGTTCTTTCTAAAATCTGTTTTTCAGCTTCCATGTTACCACTCACTCTTCGTCATAGAACTTGAAGTTCTCGCCGGTGATTTTATCATAATAACGTCTCAAGATCTTCATGTCCTCCCAGGTCGGCTTTTTGAATTGCGGATTCCTCAGAAGTGCCGCGGTGTGATAGGTTACCAAGAAAGGATAACCGTTGAAGTCGTGGAAGCGTCCCCGCAATTTGCTCATGGGAAGGTTGGTCTTCAAAAGCGTCTGGGCCGCAACCCTCCCTAAAGCGACGATAACTCTGGGTTTGATAATGTCGATCTGCTGGTAGAGGTGGGGCAGACAGGCCTCGATCTCCTCCGGGAGTGGGTCCCGATTCTCCGGAGGCCGACACTTCAAGATGTTGCCTATATAGACCTCCTCCCTCTTCAGACCGATGGCAACCAAAATCCGGTTCAATAGTTTTCCCGCCCGTCCCACAAAAGGCTCGCCCTGCAAATCCTCTTCCCTTCCGGGTGCCTCCCCGATGAACATTACGAGAGAGGAGGCGCTACCGGTTCCAAAGACGTAGTTGGTTTTACCTTCGTGCAGACCACACTTAGTGCAATCCCTGCTGGAGTCATAGAGCTCCTTCAAAAGCTCACTTTTCTCCTGCGGAGATTTTTCGATACTGTCGAAAAGCCCCGGGGAGAGATAAAGCTCTTCCTCCCCCAGCTCCCTTCTCTGGCGAAGATAACGGGCTGCCAGCTCCAGGGGGTCTTCTTTTCGTAAACTATCTTCCATTTTCTTCAGCGGTGTTGGAAGTCCCCTCTTCAGTGGTGTCAGGTCGCCTGAGGCGACTTCCTGACACCTTTCCGCCAGGTGGTCGTACGACCCGTATGTAAAACACTGGACGACACTTCTGGGGCGGATGAATTCCGCCCCCTACGGTTGTGTTTCCGGTCTCCTTTTTCCTTTTCTCACAATCGTCATCAAGTGGTCGAAGATCCGCTCCGCCAACTCTCCTTTTTTCATTTTGGAGAGTTTCTCGACCTTGCCACCTCTATCGATCAGAGTGGCGATGTTAGTGTCGGTCCCGAAGCCGGCCCCGGCTCGAAGGGGGTTATTCAGAACGATGAGGTCTAAGTTCTTACTTTTGAGTTTCTTTTTGGCGTTTGCGACTTCGTTCTCGGTCTCGATGGCGAAGCCGACCAAGATCCGCTTCCCCTTGGCTTTGCCTAACTCCTTGAGGATGTCCACCGTCGGCTGGAGGGTCAGCTCTATTCCCCTGGGGCTTTTCTTGATCTTGTTTTTCCTGGCGATCTTGGGGGCAAAATCGGAGGGCGCCGCCGCCATAACCAGAATGTCTGCGGACTTGAAGGCCTTCTTGGTGGCTTCGAACATCTCGTTGGTGGTCTTCACCCTCACGAACGAAACCCCCGACGGAGGGGAGAGATCTGTGGGGCCGGAAATCAGGGTGACCTTTGCTCCCCGGCTCAAAGCCTCGGCTGCCATGCTGAAGCCCATCTTCCCGGTGGAGGGGTTGGAGATAAATCTGACGGCATCGATCGGCTCCTCGGTGCGGGAGGCAGTGACTACTACCTTTTTGCCCTTCAAATCCTGTTTGGGGTTTAGAGCTTTCCAGACCCTCTGGGCAATCTCTTCCGGTTCTGCCATCCTTCCTCTGCCGAGGTCCCCGCAGGCCAGATCTCCAACTCCCGGCTCGATGAACTCATACCCCAATTCAGAAAGCTCCCTTATGTTGTCCTGAACGATGGGATTCCCGTACATGTGAACGTTCATAGTGGGGGCGAAGATCACCTTGCGGGTAAAAGAGATTACGACCGTGCTCAAGATGTCGTCGGCAAGGCCGGCTCTGACCTTGGCGATGAAGTTAGCAGTTGCCGGGGCAACCAGAATCAGGTCGGCCCAGTCAGCGAGACTAATGTGGCGGATGCCTACCATCCTCTTCTCTGGAAACATCTCGGTGATGACCTCGTTTTCGGATAACGTTTCCATAGTGAGGGGAGTGATGAACTTAGCACCGTTGGCGGTCATCAGCACCCTTACCTCCGCTCCTCTCTTTTTGAAAGAGCGCACAATCTCGGCAGACTTATAAGCTGCAATCCCCCCGGTTACACCGACGATGATCTTCTTACCGGAAAAGTCCATTTCAGGTGCCCCTCTCTTAGGTCACATGTTAAATTTATTGAGTCTCGAGCTCTAAAGCAAGCCTAATGTTTAAAATGTCTGACGCCGGTGAAGACCATTGACATTCCACACTTGTTGCAAGCTTCTATCACTTTTTCGTCCCCCTTGGAACCCCCGGGCTGAATCACCGCCTTAACCCCTGCCTGCCCCAGCTTCTCGACGCTATCCGGCATCGGGAAGAAGGCATCGGAGGCGCAGACTGAACTTAGAGCCCGACCTTCGGCCTTCCGCAGGGCGATGATGACGCTGTCCACCCGGCTGGTCTGACCCCCGCCAATGCCGACGATCTTTTCTCCCTTAGCTAAGACCACCGCATTCGATCTGACGTGAACGACGACCTTCCAGGCGAAAAGCAGCGATTTCACCTGCTCTTCGGTCGGTTTAATCTCCGTGACCACCTTCAAGGGAGGCTCCTCGGAGGTATCATCGGGAGTTTGCAGCAGAGCTCCACCGTTTAGCAGTCTGAGGTTGAATGCGGGCGACCTCTTTCCTAAAGGGCCGGTCTTAACGATCCGCCGATTTTTCTTCTTTCTGAGCAGATCCAAAGCCTCCGGCTCGTAATCAGGGGCGAGGATACACTCCACAAAGAAGGTCTCGTGGATCTTCCGAGCAGTCTCCAGGTCAACGGGAAGGTTCAGCCCGATTATGCCGCCATAAGCTGACGTAGGATCGCAGGCCAACGCTTCTTTATAAGCCTCCGCGAGACTTTCCCCGCAGGCGGCTCCACAGGGGGTGGAGTGTTTTATTATGACCGCAAAAGGCTTTTTGAAATCCAGAAGCAGGTCCAGAGCCGCCTGCAGGTCAGCCAGGTTGTTGTAAGACAACTCCTTACCGGATAGAAGTTCGGAGGTGGCCAAGGAAGTCCCCTCCCACCTCGGGAATCTGTATAGAGCTGCCTCCTGATGCGGATTTTCCCCGTATCTTAAGGGCTGAACCTTTTCAAGGTTGATTGAAAAGAACTTAGGGAAGGTTTCCTCCGCTGTGAGCTTCTCAAAATACGAGGCTATCAGAGCCTCATATCGAGCGGTGTAGGCAAAAGCCTCCTGGGCTAGGTCTAGGAGGAGTTCCTCCGGCAGCTGACAGTCATCGTCCCTCAACTGTGTTAAAACTTCATCATACCTTTTGGGATTACATATCACCGCCACGTCGTTGAAATTTTTGGCGGATGCCCGCAGGAGGGAGGGACCTCCGACGTCGATGTTCTCTAAGGCCTCCTCCAGGCTGACCTCCCTTTTCTCCACCGTCTCCTCAAAAGGATACAGGTTCACAACCACCATATCGATGAGGCCGACCGATTCCCTCTTGAGCTGATCTATGTGGGTCTTATTCTCCCTTCTCGCTAAAATGCCGCCGAAGATCTTGGGATTTAGAGTCTTAATCCTCCCGTCTAAAATCTCCGGAAAGCCGGTCAGCGATTGCACCGGCCTGGACTTTACACCTGCCTCTTGCAGCGTCTTGAAGGTCCCACCGGTGGAGACGATCTCAACTCCAAGCTCGGAGAGACCGGAGCCGAATTCCTCGATTGCGGTCCTGTCAAAAACGGAAATTAAGGCTCTTTCCACTTTCATAATTGTCTTCCGTCAGGTGGAAATACCTGACGGCACTTTAGTGGGAGTCTCCTCCCGGTGGTATCAGGAATTCCTTCCTGACACTTTCCCTTCAGGACGACACAGTCGCTAAGAGTGGAAACACCTGACGGCACTTCAAGTTGGTTCACCGTCCACAGTTCACGGTTCACAGATAATTCCCTGTTTCCTGTTCCCTATCTCCTGTCCCCTATTCCCTATCTACTATTTCCTCATTGCCCCAATCCCCAGTGGCAGAGGCCACTGGGCTACCCTACGATTTAGAATCACCCTACCAATCGTTGGTACGCCTCCCGGTATTTCTCTGCGGTCTTCTGGACGATGTCATCCGGCAACATCGGAGGGGGAGATTCTTTGTCCCAGCCGATTTCTGTCAGATAGTCGCGCACGAACTGCTTGTCGAAGGACTCCTGAGAACTGCCCGGGCTGTATTTATCCTTGGGCCAGAAGCGGGAGGAATCCGGCGAGAAGAGCTCGTCTATCAGGATCAGCCGGTCATCGACAAAGCCGAACTCGAATTTGGTGTCGGCGATGATGATCCCCCTCTTTTCGGCGTAGCTGGCGCACTTCTCGTAAAGCCTGATGCTGATCCTTTCTATTCTTTCGGTCAGGTCTTGACCGACCATCTCTGTCATCTCGTTCAGGGAGATGTTCTCGTCATGGCCGGTTTCGGCCTTGGTGGAGGGGGTGAAAATCGGCCGAGGCAATTTCTCTGACTCCTTCAAACCACCGGGGATTATGTTGCCGTGCAGGTTGACCTCTTTTTTTTCAAGGCCTCCAGAGTTCTTGTAATCCTTCCATCCGGTGCCGGCAAGATAACCTCTGACCACACACTCGACGTCAATTCTTTTGGCTTTCCTCACCAGCATGGAGCGCCCCTGGAGGGTTTCCCGAAAGCTCTTCAGCTCTGCGGGATACTCTTCGAAGCGATATTCCAGGAGGTGATTCTCGACGATATTCCCGGTGTAATCAAACCAGAAGACCGACATCGCGGTCAGAACCTCCCCCTTGCCGGGGATGCCGTTGGGCATTACGATATCGAAGGCGGAGATGCGGTCGGTGGCCACCACCAACAGTTTGTCCCCGAGGTCGTAAAGGTCGCGCACCTTCCCCCGGTGGAGAAGGGGAATCCCGTAGAGATCGGTTTTTAGAATCACTTGTCCCAAAGGGATCCTTCGCAAAGAGATCTTCTGCTTTTTTTTAAGATAATTCCCTAATACGAAGGGTGCAAGAGGAATTCACAAACACCTGGAAGGCAAACAGCAGACAGCATACAGTGAAGAGGGAATTATTTGGGGTATCGGACGGGGCCTCTCGTGCGAGCCGTATGGCTGATACCAACAGCAGTCGTGAAGCCAAACAAAGTGGGCTTTTCCGAGGACTCCTGGTCCTAGTTCTCCGTCAGATCGTTTATGACCGACTGGATCCTCTCTCTGGCCTCTACGTTTTGCTCCCGCTCCAATTCATCCTGCAGGCACCTCAACATCTCTTCCGGTGAGGAATGCCCTAATTTGCGTACCGCCATGGCGGCGCGCCAGCGGACGCCACCATTTCGGTCCCTCAGGGCCGAAACCAGAGCGCTCATGATCTCTGGTGAAGCCTGTCCGAATTCGCCCAAATCGGTGGCGGCGTTCATGCGAACATCCGGATTCGTATTCTCCAGGGCCAGAAGCAGAGTACCGACTGCATCTGGAGAAGATTCCTCCGTGGCACTCACGCTGGGAGCGGAAGGCTGGTGGGCACTGGAGCTTTCTTCTTTGAGATCGGAAATGCGAGCACTGATCGCCTCCGGTAAAGATTGTTCAGATTTGACGGCCTCGGTGTCATCGTTGCTGCCATCTGAAGTCTCATCGTTCGAAGTGGAAAACGGGCTCCTGGTCAGCTCCGGGGAAGGCTCTGCCGGTTTGTCTGGGAGCTCGGTGACATCCCTGCGCACCTCCGGCGCTCCCTTTTGGGGAGTGTAGACCAGCACCGTCTTGCCTTCGGGTGAAGGCGGCCCCCCTTGGCTTAAGGCCGAAACAGCCCTCAGGTGGCTGGCCGGATCTTCGTTTCTCAAGGCCGGAATCAGAGCGTCGATTGTCCCCGGCGGATACTGCGCCAGCTCACCTAAAGCGTAAGCGGCTGAAACCCGGACCCGCTTGCTTCCATCCTGCAGAGCGGCAACGAGAGCCTCGATTACTTCCGGTGTAGATTGCTTCAATCTACCCAAGACCGAGGCGGAATTTGCCCTCACAATTGCATCTGCTTCCGGCTTCTGAACCAGGTAGCGGAAGAAATTGAGGTAGTCATCGATTCCCTCTTTGAATCCTCTTATCTGTCTGGCGAGGGCTTCAGGGATTCTCTCATCATCTTTCAGCATCAGATCGAGGAGCTCTTCCTCGTCGGACCGGGCAGTTTTAAGCCCGGTGGTTCCTGAAGTCAATCGTAAGAGTTCCTCGAATTCTCCAGTCGACTCAATTCTCGGCCCTAATTTCCATAACCGCTGGATCGAGAGCCAGCTGCCAATTCCATAGCCCTGCTGAGGCCTCGTTTTCTCAGACCTTGACTCTGAGGATTGATCGGTCTCAACCGCAGCCTTATCTCCTCTCTGTGCTTTAGTTGACCTGGGCCAGGCTAAGCTCGGGCATCTCCGGAGTGCCCTTAGCTCTGAATCTGAAAGCCCAAAGGTCACGGCACACACCTTCGCCAGTTTCAACAGGGTTTCACCCTGAAGCTTTTTCCCTTTCGCTTCAGCCATCCTGGAGCAGAGATGCGTTGAGGCCAGAAGCCTCTTTATATTTCTGGGATTGCTCCCCGCGGCGGCGATAAGGATATTAACGAGATCCTGCCTCCAACCTTTGTAGTCATCCTTCAACCCGAGTTTCCCGGCATTCCCTACGATGAACTCCTCTAAGTCCTGTCTCTCCGGCTCCGGGAGCGGGAAGGAAAGCTGGACAATCTCCTCGATGCAGTCCCGACCGCCTACCAGAGCAGGACCGACCTCGGGGATGTTTGCCTCCTTTCCTTTGTCTGGTTTCTCTAAAGCTTTCCCCTCCTTCGGAACGTGCTCGCGAACTCTGCGGTGTACTCCCCTTTCAGTGATATCCGGCGAGGCACTGATGACGAAGACAGATCTCGGCATGTCCAAATAGAGCTTGATTGCGTTGGTGGCCTCCATGACCACCTGGGGGTTGCAGCGATCAAGGTCGTCCATGAAGATCACCAATCGTTTGCCCTCTTCTAAGAGCTGATCCAGAAGAGAGGCAAACCTCTCCTCAAATGGATCTTTAGGAGTCGGGTGCGTTGAGAACAGCTGCTCGATCTCCGCCTCTGGATTCCCGGCATGGGAGAGGCCATCCAACACCTCGGCGGACAAGGTGCCGGTTTCTCTTAGCTGTTTGGATAGGGTTTTCACCTGAATCCGGGTTTTGAGGCCTGCGTAAACCGAGCCGACTAAAGCTTTTCTCACATTTTCGGCCTGGCTGTATTTCCCGGGACCAATCCAGATGGTCTCGTGTCCCTTGTCCTCAAGCGCCTGCTGGGTCAAGCGCAACAGACTCGTCTTGCCACTCCCCTGAGGACCGTAAACAGCGATGGTGTACGGTGTACCCTGCTGTTCGATGATGTCCACCAGCGTCGGGATACAAGACCTTCCAAACCCCAAGAGGTCATCATCCGGCTTGATCACCGGATTGGAGTTGTAGGCACTTTCAGCGCCAGCTCCCTTTGTGTCCTTGCCCATGGATAAATCCCTGCCTCCCAGATTCTAGATTCAAATGACACCCGGTGCAATTCGTATACCCTGGCGAGTCTTATTTCTGGGGAGGTAGTCGGGCAGGTAACCGCTTAACTGACACAGCGTTGACGACCCGAAAGACCGGATGGCGCAGCTCTGACTGAGCTGGGTCCTAAGATTCACCGCAGAATATGGGATTTGCCCAACACAATATGCGGTTCTGCCCAAGAGCTTATAAGCGTTGAGACGAGCTCTTCTCTACAACACGCGTCCCCCTCTGAGACTCGCTGGTAGGCGCTATATCAAGTATCGCCCCGTCCCCTCATGTCCACTAGGAGTGTTGTGTTAAGATGGTCCGAGCCGCCGGGAGGTCACACCGCCGATATGGGAGACCTCCGACGCCACTCTTTGCTTACTTGTCATCCACCACCTCGTAGTCGGCATCTACGGCGCCCTCCTTGTCCTTCTTCTCTTCCTCCTTGGGTTTCTCTTCTGGTTGCTCGGCCTGGGCTTGGGTGGGCTGCTCGGCGGTGGTCTTCTTATACAGCTCCTCTGCCAACTTGTGGGAGGCGGTCATGACCTCCTCTATCTTTTGCTCGATTATCTCCGCCGACTCGGTCTGCATCGCCCCTCTTAGCTTCTCTACGGCCTCCTTGATTTTCCCCCTCTCCTCCTCGGAGATCTTGTCTCCATATTCCTTCAAGGATTTCTCGGTGGTGTAGATGACCTGATCGGCCTTGTTTCTGGCTTCGACCAGCTCTCTTTTCTTTTTGTCCTCTTCAGCGTGAGAGTCCGCATCCTTGACCATCCTGTCGATCTCGGCCTCCGAAAGTCCGCTGGAGGCCTGAATCTTGATGGACTGTTCCTTGCCGGTGCCCAGATCTTTAGCGAAAACGTGAACAATCCCGTTGGCGTCGATGTCGAATGTCACCTCGATCTGAGGCATTCCTCTGGGTGCCGGTGGAATCCCCACCAGGTCGAACCTCCCTAAGGTGCGGTTGTCGATCGCCATATCTCGTTCCCCCTGGAGGACGTGAATTGATACCGCCGGCTGGTTGTCGCTTGCAGTAGAGAAGACCTGTGATTTCCTAGTGGGGATGGTGGTGTTCCTCTCGATGAGAGGGGTCCTCACTCCGCCGAGAGTCTCAATCCCCAACGATAATGGGGTGACATCCAAAAGCAGAACCTCCTTGACCTCCCCGGCCAAAACCCCGGCCTGGATTGCGGCCCCGATTGCCACCACCTCATCGGGATTGACACCCTTGTGAGGATCTTTTCCAAACAGCTCTTTGACCGTCTCCTGAACCTTCGGCATCCGGATCATTCCCCCGACGAGGATGACTTCGTCGATATCTCCCGGAGACAACTTCGCATCCTGCAGAGCCTGTTTGCAGGGTCCGACGGTTCTCTCGATCAAATCCTCGCAAAGCTGCTCCAACTTGGCACGGGTCAAAGTCAAATCCAGGTGCTTGGGGCCGGTCTGGTCGGCGGTGATGAAGGGCAGATTGATGGAGGTCTGCAGGGTCGTCGAAAGCTCGCATTTAGCCTTCTCGGCGGCCTCTTTCAGACGCTGCAGGGCCATCCGGTCTTTGCGCAGGTCAATCCCCTGTTGTTTCAGAAACTCCTCCGCAATCCAGTCTATGACCCGCTGGTCGAAGTCATCGCCTCCCAGATGGGTGTCGCCGTTGGTCGAGCGCACCTCGAAGACCCCCTCACCGAGCTCCAGGATGGAAATATCGAAAGTGCCGCCTCCCAAATCGAAGACCGCAATCTTTTCGTCCTTCTTCTTCTCCAGACCATAGGCTAACGAGGCCGCGGTAGGCTCGTTGATTATGCGCAGCACCTCCAAGCCGGCAATCCGGCCGGCATCCTTGGTGGCTTGTCTCTGGGCGTCGTTGAAGTAGGCCGGGGTCGTGATGACCGCCTGCTTCACTTCCTCCCCAAGATAGTCTTCAGCGGTTTTCTTGAGATTCTGCAATATCATGGCGGAGATTTCCGGGGGGGCGTATTCCTTTCCGCTGGCGACCACCCGGCAGTCGTCATTAGGTGCGCCGACGACCTTGAAGGGGACGATTTTCTCCTCTTCAGCGACCTCAGAGTGGCGGCGTCCCATGAAACGTTTTATGGAAAAGACTGTATTTTCCGAATTGGTGATCGCCTGCCTCTTGGCGGGGGCGCCGACCAGACGTTCACCGGCTTTGGTGAAGGCCACCACCGAAGGGGTAGTCCGGCTCCCCTCGGAGTTGGGGATGACCACCGGGTCCCCGGCCTCGATAACCGCTACGCAACTGTTGGTGGTTCCTAAATCGATTCCTATTACCTTGGGCAATTTTCTACCTCCTCATAGCGTCAATCAAAAGCCATATTCTTTCTGTTTAGAGAGTGTTCCACCTCTGTTATCAGAGTATGAAATTATGAATTTCCCGTCAATGTTCCTGAGCAGTGCGGATGTATTGAGTTTCTCGTATTTAGGGTCATCGGAGACCATCAGTTCATGACGGCTTATGGAAATCTTGTGTTCGGTTCTACCAGGACCGAGTAGCACCTCGGCAGGGCGAATTATTCTGCACACCTTCGCAGGGTCATCCTTGTAAGGACCCGAAAACTCCACCTCGGTAAGCTTTGATGGTACCTGACTATAGTTGTATATATGGAGGGTAACTTCGCTGT
>JBHIBM010000025.1:0-12613 GCA_046759085.1 Candidatus Zixiibacteriota bacterium | reverse complement strand
TATGCTGCCATCGAAATGGTCGAAACAGAGAAAGGGACTAAAGCTAAAATGATAGAGGTGGCTTGTAAGGGGTGCGGGGTTTGTGCTGCCTCCTGTTACAAGCAGGCAATAAAGATGATTCACTATTCGGACGAACAGCTTACCGCTCAGATTCGAGCTGCGTTCCAAGAGAAGGAAGTTGAGAGTGGAGTTTAGGCCTAACATAATCGCCTTTTGCTGCAACTGGTGAGGCTACGGGGCGGCCGACCTCGCCGGGGTTGCGAGGCTTCAATATCCACCAGATATCCGCATCATCCGGGTGATGTGCTCCGGACGGGTGGACCCAGTACTGATTCTGGAGGCCTTCATGTGCGGATCCGACGGGGTGTTCATCGGTGCCTGCCTCCCGGGAGAGTGTCATTACGCCGACGGCAATTTCAATGCTATGGGAAAAGTCGAGCTGACAGAAAAGGTTTTGGCGAACTTAGGTATAAACCCCGACCGCCTGGTCATGAGGATGATGTCGAGCGCGCAGGGGGCGAAGTTTGTCGACCACGTGAGAACTTTTCAGGATCAGATCAAGGAGCTGGGGAGATTGGGTTCGACCGAGGGATTAGAGCCCTCTGAACTTGAGCTGAAACTGAAAGCTGCCAAAGCCGCTCTACAGGGAAAGAAGCTCCGCTGGGTGGCAGGCAAATATCTGGAGTTTCGACAGCAGGGCAATCTCTACGGCGAGAAATTCACTCAGCATGAATTCAATCGCCTCTTCGAGGAGGTCGCGATGGACGAGTGCGCCATCCAGGAGATACTCCTGAGGACACAAGATGGACCCCTCTCCGTGAAGAATTTGGCTGAACTGATGGGTTTATCCCCCAGGAGAGTTTTGAGACATCTGGTTGACATGAGGAAGATGGGACTGGTGGTTTTAGAGAGCCACGACCAGAAGCCACCTTCCTGGAGAGCAGCTGTAAGTCCAGCTGAAGCGATTGAATCTGAAAAAACGAAGTGAGCGAACAAAACGAAATTGGAAAGATCTTAGTGGTTGGAGGTGGCATCGCCGGCATTCAGTCGGCGTTGGATCTGGCCAACTCCGGCTTTCAGGTCTATCTGCTGGAGAAGTCTCCCGCCATAGGGGGAAGTATGGCTCAGCTGGACATGACCTTCCCGAATAACTCTCCGGCCCTGTGTCAACTCTCTCCGAAGCTCGATGAGGTCCACCGTCACCCCAAGATACAGATCATCACCAGCGCCGATCTGGGAAGGGTGAAGCGAAATGATGACGGTTTCGAGATAACCATCAACAAAGACCCGATTCGGGTCAACGAGAACTGCAATCTCTGCGGTGACTGCGTCCAGGTCTGTCCCATCAAACCTTACGACAGATTCAATGAAGGGTTGATGTTGCGCACTGCCATCGACATACAAAATACCAGACATTACCCCGCGCTTTTCAACATCGAGAGGGAGACCCCCATCTGTCAGGAGACCTGCCCGGTTCACATCGACATCCGCAGGTATGTTGGCCTGACCGCGGAGGGGAAATATGAGGAGGCCTTAGCGGTTGTTCGGGAAAGAAACCCTCTCCCCGCCATCTGCGGGCGGGTTTGCAATCACCCCTGCGAGGACGCCTGTAATCGTGGAAGGCAGGACGAGCCGATCGCCATCGATTCTGTCAAGAGATTTCTGACCGACTACGAGCTGAAACTCTATAAAGAGGGCAAGGTCTCCTGGCCTTCTCCTCCTAAAAAGACCAGGAAAGAGAAAGTCGCCGTTGTCGGAGCCGGCCCCGCCGGTCTCACCGTCGCCCACGATCTGGCCTGGCGCGGTTACAACACTACTATCTTTGAAGCTGCCCCGGTCCCGGGAGGCATGCTTTATCTGGGAATCCCGGAATACCGGCTTCCCCGGGGCATCATCGAAACCGAAGTCGACTACATCAAGAACTTGGGGGTGGAGATAAAATACGAGACTCCCCTCGGGCCGGATTTGACCATAGATGATCTCTTCAAGCAGGACTATAAGGCGGTCTTTTTGGGTGTGGGGGCTCACAGGGGTTTGAAATTGCGTGTCCCCGGGGAGGACGATTACGAGGGTTTCCTCGACTGCGTGATCTTTCTGCGGAGAGCTAACCTCGGTGACCACACTAAGCCCGGCAAGAAGGTGATTGTCATCGGAGGGGGCAACTCCGCCATCGATTCTGCCCGGACCGCTCTACGTCTCGGTTGCGACGAGGTCTATATCCTCTACCGGCGTTCCCGGGCAGAGATGCCCGCCAACCCCTGGGAGGTTGAGGCCGCCGAGGAGGAGGGGGTCAAGATTCACTACTTGGCGGCTCCGGTGAAGATTTTAGGGGAGAATGGCAAGGTCGTCGGCATGCAGTGTGTCAAAATGCAGCTGGGGAAACTGGATGAGAGTGGCAGAAGAAGACCGATTCCCATTTCCGGAAGCGAATTCGAGATTGAGGCTGACCTGGTCATTCCAGCTATCAGTCAGGAGCCGGACATATCCTTTCTGCACGAGGGACACGGTCTGGAGATCTCGAAGTGGAACTCTTTCGTCATCGATGGTAGAACCGGAGCCACAAACCGCGCCGGCGTCTACGCCGGTGGAGACGACGTCACCGGTCCTCAGACCGTGATCAAAGCCATTGCTGCCGGCCATGCAGCCGCCGAGGGAATCGACAGATATCTCTCTGGATAGGAAATGAAAAAGAGCAAGTTCATAACTGACTTCAAAGACATCCCCGCTCCCCGGCAGAAAATGCCGGAGCTCCCACTGGAGGAGAGACAGCGGAACTTCAAAGAGGTGGAGTTGGGCTTCAGCGAGGAGACAGCAGTAAAAGAGGCCAAAAGGTGCCTCTCCTGTCGGAGATGCATCGGCTGCGGGCTTTGCCTGGCGGAGTGCGATCAGAAGGCCATCGAATACGACCAGTCCCCAGAGACTACGAAGCTGAACGTTGACGCCATAATCCTGGCCCCGGGCTTCGACGAGTTTGACCCCAACCGCAAAAAGGAGTTAGGCTACGGGAAATGTTTCAACGTCATCACCAGCATCGAATGCGAGAGGATCTTGAGTCCCACCGGTCCCTACGGTGGGGTGATGATGCGTCCCTTCGACGGAGAGATACCGAAGAGGATCGCCTTTGTTCAATGTGTCGGTTCCAGAGAGGAGATGCTCGGTGCCAATTTCTGCTCCAACCTCTGTTGCATGCAGTCCCTCAAGGAGGCCCTGACTGCTGAAGAGCGCAATCCCGAGCTGGAAGTCAAGATTTTTCATAAGGGGATCCGTCCCTTCGGCAAAGGCTCGGAGGGCTATTACCAGAAGACACTAAAACAAGAAAAGATCGAATTTGTCGGAGCGGAAGTCACCGGTCTGGAGGAGGATTCCGGCACCGGAAACGTTACGCTGAGTTACTCCAATAATGGTCAGGCTTCCAAGGAGGAGTTCGAGCTGGTGGTGTTAGCAGTTGGCCTGCACAGCTCCGACAGCGCCAGGAGTCTCAGTCGCAGCACCAGGATTCGATTGAACAAATACGGTTTCGGCTCCACCAGCCCGCTATCGCCTCTGGAGTCAACTGAGCCGGGGGTCTTTATAGCCGGGGGATTTAATGCTCCCACCGACCTCTCTGGTGCTGTCACCCAGGGGAGTGCCGCCGCCAGCAAAGTTGCCGGAATGCTCTCCTCAAAACGGGGGGAAATTCCCACCCAAGTCAAGGAACTGACTCAGGCGGCGGAGGCCTCGAGAAACGGAGTCTTTTTCTGTCAGTACGGTTCCAGAAGCGGGAAAAGGATTGATGTCCAGAGACTGAAGAAGGTGGCGGGAACTCTGCCGGAGGTGGAATATGTCGGGGAGAGCCTTTTCCTCTGTCTGAAGTTCGGGAGGGAGGAGATTGCAAGAACCATTGCGGACAGAAAATTGAACGGTGTAATAATAGCCCCGTGTTACCCGGCGACTCACACTGCTCTGTTTGAGAATATCACCGGTGGAGCGAAAGTGGAAGTCATCGCCCTCCAGAGCTTAAGCCATAACGGAGGCAAGGCTGAGATCAAAGAGACGTTCGAGATTGCTATCGCCAATCTGAAATCCCCCAGAGAGGCGGAAGTCAAACCTGTAGC
Organism: Candidatus Zixiibacteriota bacterium; assembly: GCA_046759085.1. Taxonomy (GTDB): domain Bacteria; phylum Zixibacteria; class MSB-5A5; order DG-27; family DG-27; genus DG-27. The sequence goes on along the minus strand of JBHIBM010000025.1, from coordinate 8,519 downwards.
TCCAGTGGCTTTAATCATCGGCGGAGGGCTTTCAGGCATGACGGCGGCCATTGATATTGCCAACCAGGGTTATGAGGTGCATCTGTTAGAAAAGGAAAAGGAGCTGGGAGGCTGGTTCCGGGATAGGGAGTATCTGTTGGGTGAGGGCCTCCAAGAGAGGTTTCAAAGCCTGCTGGCCGGTGTCGGCGAAAAGGAGAGAATCCATATCCACTTGAATTCGAAACTAACCAACGTTGATGGAGAACCGGGAGGATTCAAGAGCACCATTTCGGAAAATGGTAAGAAGACCACGGTTGAATCCGGGGTGATCATCGTTGCCACCGGCGCCGAAGATTATGAGCCCAGAGAGTTTCTGTACGGTAAAGACAAAGGGGTCATTACCCAGACTGAACTGGAAGAGAGGCTTCGCAAGGGGGAAGTTTCCGCTAGCAGCGTAGTCATGATTCAGTGCGTTGGCTCCAGGAACCAGGAACACCCTTACTGCAGCAGGGATTGTTGCCTCCGGGCAATCGAGAACAGCCTGAAGATAAAAAACCTCAAGCCGGAGTCAGAAATACATATTCTCCACCGCGACATCCGGGTCTACGATTTCGCCGAGGACGTCTACTCCGAGGCCTTGGAGAGCGGTGTCCGCTTCATCAGGATGGAGGCTGAGCCTTCGGTGAAGAATGGAAAGGATTTAACAGTCACGGTGGTCGATGTCGATAATCAAAAGGAGCTTAGGCTCAGCCCGGAGCTAGTGGTTCTGAGCACTGGAATTGTGCCTCCCGCGGAAAACCCCCATCTGGCGGAGCTTCTGGGGGTGTCGGTAGATTCGGATGGTTTCTTCCAGGAGGCAGAGACCAAACTCCGTCCAGTTGAGTTTGAAAGACAAGGGCTCTTTTTGTGCGGGCTGGCGCATTCCCCGATGTCCACCGGAGAGTGTGTTGCCCAGGCTACTGCGGTTGCCGGCAAGGCCGGTTTGATCCTTTCGGGGGAAAGGGGAAGAGTCAATAAATGATGGCGAAAAACGTACTAGAAGTTATATTTGAAAGAGAGAAATAGATGGTTGCAAAAGGAGAAGTGATAGATAAAGCCAACAAGAAATCGGAGCCTGCCGCTGTGGTTTTGACCTTACGGGAGGTAAAGGGAATCCTCAGTTGCGAGGTTCTGGTCGGAAAAGACCAGCTGGGCATGGAGATTTGGGGGGGCTTGCGCTGCAGATTTGATGAGCGATGTTTTGGCCTTCTCCATTCCCGACTCTCTCCTCCTTACCGGATTGGTCAATGCCCAATCGGTAAGGACTGCGGATGTGGCTGAGATCAAAGCCTTGGTCTATATACGGGGGAAAAGGCCGAACGCCGGAGCTCTTCAGCTTGCTCAGGAGAAGGGGATTCCGGTCCTGGCAAGCGAGCTGACTATGTATGAGGCTTGTGGCCGCCTTTACCTTCGTGGTCTAAAGAGTGCCGCTACCGTAAGAAGTAAGAATGAGTGACGACAGCCTGCTCGACCTTGAGTTCGAGATCATCGGCGGCGATTTCAATCAAGCAGGGAGAGTCTCCACTAAGCTAAAATCGATTCTCAAGGAGATCGGCTTCGATTCCCAGGTGGTGCGACGAGTGGCGATCTCAACTTACGAAGCCGAGATAAATGTGGTGATGTATGCTCGCCGAGGAGTTCTGAGGTTCAAAGCCTCGCCTCAGAAGATAGTCATCATCATCGAGGATGAGGGCCAAGGAATTGAAGATATTGAGGAGGCGATGAAGGAGGGTTACTCCACCGCCACCGATGAGATGAGGGAGATGGGTTTTGGGGCCGGCATGGGACTCCCCAACATCAAGAGGAATTCCGACCAATTCGAAATCACCTCCGAGGTCGGGAGGGGCACCAAATTGGAGGTCACAATAGCGACGGGACATGAGTCCTAAATCGGAAAATATCCGCTATTACCATACCCTCAAGATCCTGGAGGAGAAGTGCCAGGGGAGAATGCGCTGTATGCACAAATGTCCCACCCAGGCTATCCGGGTGAGGCGGGGGAAGGCGCACGTATTGGAAGAGCTCTGCATCGACTGCGGGGAATGTATCAACGCCTGTCCAGAAGGTGCCATCGTGCCTCTGACCGACGCCGTAGAGCAAACCTCGAAGTTCAAGTGTCGGGTGGCAATTCCCTCCCCGGTGTTATACTCGCAGTTCAGTGTTGATATCCATCCCCCGGAGATTTTTGCAGGTCTGAAGGAATTGGGGTTTGATTACGTCTGGGACGTCTCTTTGGTATGTGAGGCTATCAGCGAAGCCCTCCGGCTTTATTTGGAGGAGCATAAGGGACCCTGGCCGGTTATTTCCTCCTTCTGTCCGGCAGTCATCCGTTTCATTCAGGTAAAATATCCTGGGCTTACGGAACATATCATCCCCCTGGAGGTTCCAAGGGAGTTGGCCGCCAAGGAGATGAAGCTAGAGCTCTCCGAGAAGCTAAACTTCCCCCTGGAGGAGATTGGGGCGGTTTATCTCACCTCCTGTCCGGCTAAGGTGGTCTCCATAAGACAGCCGGCGGAGAAGGAGAGATCTTGGTTGGACGGTTCCATTTCCGTTGCCGACATCTATAGCCCCCTCCTTTCGGCCATAATGTCCCTGGAGGAGGGGGAGCGGGATGACCTCGACAAGCCCTCCGCGGTCGGAATAGGTTGGGCAGTCCTGGGGGGAACCTGTAGCTTCCTCGAGCCGGAGAGCTGTGTGGCAGTCTCCGGAATTGTCGAGCTAACAAAGATCCTTGACGATATCGAAAAATCGAAGCTTCGGGAGGTCGGGTATGTTGAGGCCTCCTTCTGCGCAGAGGGGTGTATCGGCGGTTCCCTGGTGGTTGAGAACGCTTACGTGGCCAGAGTCAAAACCATCCGGCTCGAGAACAGATACGGTAGGCAACCTCGCATTCAAAAGGAAGAGGTCCAAGAGCTTTATCGGGAGGGACACTACTTCTTGGAAAAGAGGATTCAGCCCAGACCGATAAAACCTCTGCACCCCGAGGTCGCCAAAGCTATTGCGCTGGTGAAAGAGAAGGAGAAAATCCATAATCTCCTTCCTCGAGTGGACTGTGGCCTATGTGGCTGTCCCACCTGCCTGGCTTTCGCTGAGGATGTGGTCAAGGGTTTGCTTAACATCTCCGATTGTCTCTGCAATTCCATCCGCAGAAGAAGCTCCCTATAGTCAACACGACTACGGACCTTTAAGACCTGTAAGACCTCAGACCATACGATAGGGATCTTGGCAACATAACTTCTGTAGAGTCTGGCGTTGCAATGCCGTACCTACGATTTGTATGGAGCTTTCGTCAAATGGTTTTGAGAGGCGATCCCGCGAGCGGGCAGCCTCCAACAGCAGCCACACGGTCATGAGCACCTGATGTCGAAAAATTATTGACGATAGGGTTGTGCGGTTATAGATTAACTCCGATCTGTTAATCGAAAGAGGTTTTCTCTGCCGGAGGTGCCTCACCGGTGTCTTTCTCAGGTTAACCTCCGGCTCCAAGCAGGAGCATACAGTGAAGGCGGTAGTAATGGCGGGGGGATTCGGAACCCGATTGCGACCACTGACCTGCAACCTGCCCAAGCCGATGGTTCCGGTTGCCGGCAAGCCGATGATGGAGCACGTCATAAATCTGCTCAAGAGACACAACTTCAAGGACCTGGTTGTGCTTTTATACTTCCAGGTGAAACAGATCAAGGACTATTTCGGCAGCGGTGCCGATTTCGGGGTCAACATCGAATACGTCAAGTCCGAAGACAATTACGGCACCGCTGGGTCGGTCAAAAATGCCGAACACCTGCTTGGAGACCGCTTCCTGATAATATCCGGAGATGTCCTGACAGATTTCGACTTAGGGAAGGTGGTTGACTTCCATACGGCCCAAAATGCCAAAGCCACCATGGTCCTGACCCGGGTGGAGAATCCGCTGGCTTATGGAGTGGTGATCGTCGATGACGATGGTCGAATTACACGTTTTCTCGAAAAGCCCAGCTGGGGACAGGTCTTCTCCGATACCATCAACACCGGCATCTACGTTTTGGAAAAGGAGGTGCTCCAGGCAGTCCCTCCGAAGACCGAGCTCGACTTCAGCAGAGAACTCTATCCAGGCATGTTGAAGCGTGGGGAGTCCCTTTTCGGATACGTCGCCGAAGGTTACTGGAAGGATATCGGGGATGTCAACGAATACTTCCGGTGTCACCAAGACATTCTGGAGGGGAGATTATCGCTGGAGCTAGACGGAAATCTTCTGAAGAGATCGGAGGCACAGATCTGGGTTGGCAGAAATGTCAAGGTCGCGGCGGAGGTGGAGTTCAAGGGGACAGTGATAATTGGAGAGGAGGTGGAGATTAAGCCTCACTCCAGAATCTACAATTCCGTCATCGGTTCCGGCTCCAGCTTGGGAATTGGTTGTGTGGTGAATCGATCCGTGATCTGGAGAGAGGTGGAAATCGGGGATGATGTCATCATCGGCGAGGCGGTTGTCGGCAGGGGTTCGATCCTGGAGGAGGGGGTCAGTTTAGAGGCGAATGCCGTCGTCGGCGATAATTGTCATCTGGAAAGGCGCTGCAAGATCAAACCCAACGTCAAGCTGTGGCCGGATAAGAGAGTGGGACCCGAGTCGATCATCTCCTCCAGTCTGGTATGGGGGGAGGCTTGGAATCGGGAGCTTTTCACCGACTCCAAAGTCTCCGGAACCGGTAACGTGGAGCTGACCCCGGAGTTCGTGGCCAAATTGGGGGCGGCCTTCGGGGCCTTTTTGGGTAAAGGTTCTACGGTCATCACCAGCCGGGATGCGGGTCGGTCCTCCCGGATGGTGGATAGGGCCATAATCAGCGGACTGCTCTCTGCCGGAGTTAACGTCCAAGATTTGAGGACCCTGCCTATACCGGTTTTGCGCTTCGTGCTTCGGTCCGGCGGGGAATCCGGAGGCTTTCACGTTCGGCGCTCCCCAGTGGCGGACAAAAACGTCGATATCATTTTCTTCGGGGGGGATGGCAAAGACCTCCCCACCTCCAAGTGTAAGGCCATAGAGCGGCTCTTCTTCCGGGAGGACTTCAGGAGGGCAACGGTCTTTGAAACCGGGGCGATCGATTTCCCTCAGCGGGTGATCGAGAACTACCGTCAGGAGTTTCTGAAAAGCATCGATATCGAGGCCATCAGATCCGCAGGCTTCAAGGTGGTGGTCGATTATTCCCACGGGGGGGCGACGGAGGTGTTCCCCTCGATTTTCAGCGGCTTGGGCTTGGACGTCGTTTCCCTGAATGCCTACCTGGACCCCAGCGCCCACTTTCGCACCGAGACCGATTTTCAGCAGTCAATCAACCAACTCGCCTCCATCACCAAATCCTTGGGCGCCGACGTCGGCTTTCTCCTGGACGCCGGGGCAGAGAAACTTTCGGTGGTGGACGAGAAGGGGGATTTCATCGATAGCGACCGGCTTTTGCTGATTGTCACCTCTATGTATTTAGGGTCCCATCGTGCCCAGAAGATTGCGGTTCCAGTTCCGGCTTCCATGGGAGTGGATATCATCGCCGGTGAATACGGAGTGAGGGTTTTTCGAACGCGCAACGACCATCTGGCGATGATGGAGGCGATGCAGGCTCAGGAGGTTGACTTCGTCGGTGGCACCAAGGGGGGGTTCATCTTCCCTGGGTTTCAGCTGGGAACCGACGCCATGTTTGCGGTGGTGAAGATCTTGGAGCTGATGGCGAAATCAGCAAAGAGGTTGGGAGAGGCTAAAGGGAGGTGGAGCAAGTTGAAGATGGCCAGAAGAAGAGTCCCTGCCCCTGGGTGAAGAAGGGAGGGGTGATGAGGGAGCTTCTTCAGTTCACCGCCGAAAGCAAAAGGGAGCTGATCGATGGGGTCCGGGTAGTTGAGGATGATAGCTGGGTTCTTGTTATTCCCGATCGGCGTCAGGCTTTCTTCGAGGTGATCGCAGAGTCTTGGGAGAAGAGGCAGGCAGAAGAATTGGTGGAGAGTTTCTCTCGAAAGCTATTAGAGTGGCAGGAATAAAAAATCGAAAAAACTCGATAAAATACTTGACAGGTGAATTTCAGCGAGATATATTGCTCAAAAGTAGAGAAGAGAGGAGTTTTAAAGACGGTTTTTTGTTAAGGGGTTTTTAGCTCGGGACTGGTAGGGGGGAAAGCGATACTCTTTAAAAACCCTTTAGCGAAAATGAGAACTCCTCCAGTTATTTTGTTAAATCAAATGCCGGGTGGACAGAGGCTGTGTCCCTCTCCCTACTCGGTTTTTTTTAGGGTGGTTTGCGATGCAAAACAGACTGCTGAGAACTGAGATCATATTCTCTTTCCTGTGGTTATTCCTCCTCGCCGCCACCGGTTTTGCCCAGGAGTCCCTGGAGGCTGGATTCAAAGCTAGGTTCCTCCCCCCTGCGGTGGACTTCGGGCAGGCACTGGAGAGTTCGATCGAGCCGGAGACTTATATATTGGGCCCCGGAGATATGCTCCAGGTGGACCTCTGGGGAGAGATGCCCACATCCTTCCAGACGATAGTGACCCCGGAGGGAACACTACTGTTACCAACAGTAGGCAAGATCGAGGTGGGAGGTCTGACTCTCTCCAAGGTCAAGGAGGTGGTCAAAGAGCAGGTGTTAAAGCGGTACCGTAACGTTGAGATCACCACAACCCTGGTGCAACTGCGTAACATGCGCATCCCGGTCACCGGGGCAGTTCGAAATCCGGGGATGTTCACAGCCTCCTCCGCCGACCGGGTGTCGCAGGTTATCGCCAAGGCCGGGGGGTTTATTGAGAAGTCAGAAACAAGTAGAATCCAAGCCTCCGAAAGGAGGGTGAAGGTTCTGCATTGGGACGGTAGTGTTGACTATGCCGACATTCAAAGGTATAAGGTGACCGGTGATCTGACCTGTAATCCAGTGGTGCGGGACGGAGATGTCATTTACGTACCAGTCCGAGAGGACAACATTAACCTTTGCGGTATCTTCGGCGCTGTGAGAGCTCCCGGCTATTTTGAATACGTCCCTGGGGATAAGCTCACAGACCTCATAGCTCTTGCCCATGGCTTGACCGTGAACGTTGATTCCCTGCAGGCAGAGATTGTGAGGTTTGGTCCCGACCAGGTTCTCACCTTCACCGTTCCGGTTGATTTGAGCTTAGTTTTCTCCCCCGGGTCCCGAATTCACGATATTCCCCTCATGCCTGACGATCGGGTTTACATCCGCTTCAAACCCCATTTTCACGAGAAGCATCAGGTCACTGTAGCTGGGGAGGTGCGTTTTCCAGGCACTTATGCTATCGAGGAGGACAGAACTACGCTTTCGGCATTGATTCAGATGGCTGGAGGGGTGACTTCGGAGGCATCCTTAGCCGAGGCGGAGATGTTTCGGGTAGCTCGAGAAGAAGTTGTGGATCCCGAATTCGAGAGACTGAACGGGATGGAGATCTCTGATATGTCGGACTCCGAGTATGAGTATTTCAAAATAAAGTCGCTGGAGAGACCCGGGAAAGTGTCAATAAACCTGAGCGGACTCTTGGAGCACAGGGATGAGGCTTATGAGGTATTATTGCGGAGTGGTGACTATATTAGAATCCCAAAGCTTTCTAAGGTCGTGAAGGTGACCGGACACGTTAATAACCCCGGCCTGATACCCTACGAACCCGAGTGGGATTATCACTATTACATCGAGAAGGCCGGAGGTTTCACCTCCAAAGCTCGCATCGGGAAAGTCCGGATCATCAAGAGGGCCTCCGGCGAAAGATTGAAACCCCAGAAGAGGAAACCTTTAGAAGCCGGGGACACTATTTGGGTTCCGGAGAAGCCGGACCGCGACTACTGGGGATTCTTTAAGGAGACCTTAGCCTTTGTAGGAAACTTAGCCACCGTCTATTTGGTGATACAGCAGGCTACTAAGTAACTGAAACTTTCAAAGAAGCCCCGTGACCTGGTTTTGCCAATAAAGGATTGCGAGTATGTTTGCAGGAATATGGAAATAATATAGTTGGAACCGAGAAGGGAGAAAGTATGGGTCTAAGACATTGCCCGTTCCTCCGCAGATTCTCCTATTTGAAGAGGTGTTGAGGCTCACATCCAAGTAGACGACGCTTTTTATATAGAACCGGGATTTTTGATGATACTTTTTGATGAAAGGATTTTGAAGGGAGCATTACGAGGCTCAAAATCATGAACAAGAAAATCAAAATCCTGCGCATCATCTCCCGTCTGGCGGTTGGAGGCTCCACCTATCACGCCATCGTCCTCACCGCCCACCAGGACAAAGAGGTTTTCGATTGTGTGCTGGTGAGGGGGACGGAGGGTGAGACCGAGGGGAGTATGCTGGAGTTTGCTCGGCAGAAGGGATTGAAGTCGATCTGTTATATACCGGAGATGGAGCGTGAGGTCTCTCTTAGGAAAGACATTCTGGCCTTCTGGAAGCTGTTTTGCCTCATCCGCAGGGAGAGGCCGGACATTGTGGACACTCACCAATCGAAGGCGGGAGCTTTGGGGCGATTGGCGGCTCTTCTGGCTGGCACCAAGGT
>JBHIBM010000024.1:0-13010 GCA_046759085.1 Candidatus Zixiibacteriota bacterium | reverse complement strand
GGAATCCAGTCCCCCGGAGAGTCCCACGATCGCCCTTTTGAATCCGACCTTGCCGGTCTCCTCGATGATGAAATTGGCAAGAAGCGCGTAAACCAATTCCGGGTTTATGTTCAACTCCTCTAGCTTCATAGTCTCAGCTTTCTCAGACGGTCAATTTCGGCGGCGATCAAATCTAATCTTTCGTCCCGCAAAAGCGGCGAGGAGAAGCGCGCTCCCCTCACCTCTTCGGTGTCGATGGTAACGACCAGAAAATCATCTTCAAGGTAAGGAGACTTCGCCACCACCCCTCCGTCGGGGGCGATCACCTCCGAGCCCCCCCAGAAGCTGACGCCATCCTCCAGGCCGCAGCGGTTTACGAAGGCAACGTAACAACAGTGCATTCGAGCGTAGAAGCGGTTCATGGTTTCCCAGGTTTCGGTGGAGTCGAAGGCCTTCTTGGAGGCACCCCGGGAGGTGGCATTGGCGATGTTAATTATCAACCAGACTCCATCGATCGCCAGAATCTGAGGACAGAAGCTGTGCCAGGCGTCCTCGCAAATCAGAACCCCAACCCTACCAAACTTGGTGTCAACAGCTTTTAACTCCCCGCCTCGGGCAAAATACCTCCCCTCATCGAACATACCGTAGGTGGGAAGATAAAGCTTGCGATGGCAGGAGATCACCTTTCCGGACTCGATGTAGGCGGCGCTGTTGTAATACTTGAAATCCCGGGACTCCTCCACGAATCCGACCAGAAGCGACACCGCTCCAGCCTGGCGAGCTAGTCTCTTCAAGGGAGGATCATCGGGACGAATTGCGGCTTTTAGGGTTAAGTCCTTGATGTGATAACCGGTGAAGGAGAGCTCCGGGAAAAGGAGCAAGTCCACCTTCTCCCTCTTGGCTCGAAGCAGGTATCGGAGGTGGAGTTTGAAGTTCTTGTCCACCTCCCCCAGGAGGGGTTTAAACTGAACTATCCCTAGCTTAATCTTCAAAACGTCTCCGCTTTATTCGCCTTCGGCGCTAACTGGGATGTCCTTAAACTGAATTCAAAATTATCGAAAGCGGAAGCGAAAGGCAAGATATTTCTGGCTGAGTCGGGTCGGGAAGAGGGCTCACCTTGAGCCGGGTGAAAGAAACTGCCGCCGGCAAAGCTCTTCTATCATCTTATTTTTAATCAAAGGAATAATTAAGTCGGCCAATATCTATTAACAAATAGAACTAAAAAAGCCAGATAGCTTGTTTGACTTCAAGGCAAGTCGGACCGAAGAGAGGCAGAGACCAAATAGACTATACCGTTCTGAGGCGCAGTGAAATTAGAGGACCCGTCGCCTACGTTAACGTTCTCCAGTCAGGTCCAATCAATTACTTTCCGGCGACTTTCGACCACCACAGCAGAATGCCCCCGGACGGCGAATTCAAAGCATATAGAACTCTGACGTGAGTGAGGTTCGGTCCCGTTTTGTTATAGTTGTAAGAGATGAGAGCTTTTCCTAGCACCCAATGCTAACCAGCAACGCTATCTACCTTGAGATTTTGAATCTCTGCTTTATCGATTGTATTGTTCTTTAGATTACCGTTCATTAGTTCGATTATATATTCTGTCTGTTTGTGAAAATGAATATACATTGCCATCAAGTTAACTACATCTTCAACAGAAGATGGACGTGTAAACAGAATGATAAGAATATTCCTCCAGAAATAGTAAGAAGTAGACGGTCTAAGCCCAAGTTTATTAACAAGTTTGAGTAGTGAACGCACCGCCTTTAATTTTCTGCTAAATGAACGCTTATATTTTCTTTTCGTTCTCAGAACCATACCAAGGCTTAAACATCTATCAAAGTAACTCTTTCGTTCATACACCTTTTCCAGAACATATACAAGATCGTCTATAATCTCACTCCTTGGCCTCTTGGTGACAAAATTCAGTCCACAAGTAGTTTGATCGATGCTATCCTTATTATTCTCATCTAACAGGTTTGAATTCTCAAGCAGTCTATTTTCTTTTGCCAGCCTACGTGTCAGTTGGGTATTGGGAAGAGCATACAAAAGACCTATCATCGGTATAGATATCTTACCATAACTAATAGAGTCCGCAATTGATCTTGCGGTTTCACTGGTTTCATTATCAAATCCAATGATAAAACCACCATTTACAATCATTCCATAATTGTAGATTTTATGGAGATCATCATAGAGTTTTCGGTTAAGGTTCTGGCTTTTCTGAGAGCATCTAATCACCTCCTCATCAGGGGACTCTATGCCAACAAACACATACCTGAAATCTATATCCTCCATCAATCTAAGAAGATCCTCATCATCTGCGAGATTGATTGAGGCCTCGGTTGAGAAAAAAAATGGATAATGATGAACTTCCGACCATTCCTTAACAGCCCGAAGCATCTCCTTTGCCTTTCCTTTATGCCCTATGAAATTGTCATCTACGAAATCCAGGTGACCTCTATATCCAAGCTTATACAATGTATCAAGTTCTTTGAGGATTTGCTTTGGGGTTTTGGTACGTGGTCTTCTCCCAAAAAGCTCGATGACGTCACAGAACTCACAGTCATATGGGCAACCACGGCAGAATTGGATACCAATCATTAGATAATCATCGAAATTGAGTAAATCAAACCTGGGAACAGGACTTGTGGTAATGTCAGGTTTATTCTCAGGGGGGGGATACGACCCGCTTTCCGCTCCCTTCTCTAAATCATCCAAAAATGGTATTATTGTATCTTCACCTTCACCCAGAACGAGATAATCAGCTCTCTGGTAAATCTTTGGCTGTGAAGTTGGGTCGGGACCCCCGCAAACAACCTTTTTGCCGCGAGCATGAACTCTGTCAATAAGCTTCAAAAAGTTGATTTGCTGAGATAGCATTCCACCAATGAATACCAGATCAGACCAATCTATGTCAGAATCATGTAATTCGGCTGTGTTCATATCGATCAGCCTAATATCCCAGTCCTGTGGGAGGAGTGCGGCTAAAGTTATCATTCCAAGCGGTGGAGCTGGATATTTGGCCCCGGCTAATTTGCAAACATCTCGGTAGTTCCAGAATCCAAAAGGCGAGAATTCAGGATAGACTAGTAATACTTTTTTCATATTATTTGATGAGGATTACATTAATAAAGCCAAGAGGTTCTGAGAATCCAAGCTCAGAAAGCCTCCAGGCTACTAAAAAGGAGCTAAGATCCACAATGTCAAACAAAATCTACACTTCCAGAGGATTTTAATCCCTCAATTCTCCTTGACTATCGACACATTGGGGAACTCAATCAAAAAAATTGGAAGATTTCTCTGGAGAAAATATATACCTTTCACATATCAAATCAATGAGAGAAAACCATTCTAATTTCACTTTACCAATTCTTGGTCTGTACCGGGAGGCCTGTTTTCTCCTTTGGACACTGAAGCCGGCTCATAACTCCAGGGTCTGGGGGTCAGATCCACCACCTTCCAACGACTTGCCCCCACTGAGGCAAAACGTAGCCTGGCGGGGAATTCAAAACCTGCAAAAGTTCGCGGAGAGTGAGTTCGGCCCCACCTCCTGGCTACCAGGGCCTATTTCAAGATGATGGCGGAGATGTAGCTCTCCCCACCAGCAAAGCTTTCTTATGATCCCATTCTTAATCATAAGAAGATGACCAAGTTAGTTAATACCTATCACCAAATAGACCTAAAAAAGAATCTGTTCCTCTCTTTAAGGAATCAAGACCTCCTGCAATTCAAGGTCTCAAATCGCCGCTTCCACCCCGATCATAGTGGGTCTGTCAAGCCATCACCCTAAGAAGGTGAAATATAAGTGTTGATTTTTCATCTGCAGAAGTGCACAATAAGAGACGATAGAGAAAACAGAGATGGTTCTGTGATGACCAACCGCTCACATGCTCGAGGTTGAACAGAGGAAAGGTAAGATGTTTCTTGTCGGTATTGAGCCAAAGGCACCGGGGTTGCACATTTTTAGCAAGGTCTATCTTCCGCGATTGGGATTGCCGCAGTTACTGACTATTGCGGAGCAAATGGGTCACCGCTGTGAGATTTTTTGTGAAGATCTAGCCTCAATTCCCTGGGATCGGGTTGCGCAGGCAGATATGATTTTGGTCTCCTCTATCACCTCCACCGTCCCCCGAGCTTATGCTCTGATAAAAAAGATCAAAAAAGAAGTCAATCCAGAAGCCCCTGTTTTGATTGGGGGACCACATGTCACGTTCCTGCCGGAGGAAGCGCTTGATAATGGTGCAGACTATGTATTCCGTCACGAAGCTGATCAGAGCTTCCCTCAGTTTCTGAAATGGTGGGCTTCACCGAGAAAGCCAGAGGAACTTCTGGCCATACCCGGCCTCTCCTTCAGAATCGGTGATCAATATCATCATACGTCGTTGCCCTCAGTTGTTGACCTCGACACCCTGCCTACGCCAAATCTCGATCTGATTTACGGCTACCAGAAACCAAAGATCATTCCGCTCATGACCGCTCGGGGTTGTCCCTGGGACTGTGAATTCTGTTCGGAAATCGCCATGTTCGGCAGAGGGTACCGTTTCCGTTCGGAACAAAAGGTGATCGAGGATATCAGCTATTATGACCGACGATACGGAAAAATCCCAATCTTCATAGCCGAGGATAATTTGGGGGCGAACAGACTACGACTGGAAAGACTCTGCAATAGCATTGTCCATAATGGCTTGGTGCGCCCCTTTGATGGCCAGGTCAGATTGGATTTGGCCAGGCATCCCCAGACCTTAGCGTTAATGAATCGCGCCGGCTTCGGGCGAGCTTACATCGGCTATGAATCAACGAATCCTGAAAGCCTGGAGGCGATGGGAAAGGGCTTGAGCTCTGAGGAGCTGGCGAGATACACAAAGATATTTCACGACCACGGAATAGCCATCCATTCTATGTGGATTTTGGGCTTCGACGACGATACCCTGGAGACAGTCAAGAAGACGATACGGTTCTGCATAAAATCGCGGATAGAGACAACTCAATTCCTTATCCTGGTGCCGCTGCCGGGCTCGCGGCTGTATGAACGCTTCAAAAGAGATGGCCGGATCTTCAACTGGGATTGGTCTAAATATGATGGGCATCATGTCACCTTTTACCCCGAAGCGATGACTGCTCGTCAGCTTCAAATAGCCGTTATGCTCGATGCCATGCCCAGGTTATACAACCGCGGACAGACGCTGAAGATATTTATTGACAACAACGTGCGGACTGCAAGGGGATTGTTCAGTCTGAGAAGATGGCATCCCATCCAGGAGCTGAAAGGCAATTTCTTAACACTAGTTGCTCGCACCTGGGGCCGAGGTGCCACCAGGAAAATGAGAAAACCTATCAGAGAATACTTAAAACAGATTCCGCTCCTCCCTTTCAAGACCTGAAGATAGCTGTCGGCCACTAAGACAGGGGCCGGTTTTCGAGGTTCTGTCTCGCCTCCTTATAACCTGTTTTCTTCTCATAGCCAATACCATGGCGGTCATAACTTGGAGCTTTTCATGATCGCCTTGAGCCTGTTTCGTCTCAGATACGAGAAACGATTGCCGAACTATGGGAGAGACCTGGTGACGATTCTCAGGAGTAAATGAACTTAGAATTCGCTGGAGTTACAATATCAACTTTAATTAACGATCCGGTTTTTCCGCTAATGAGTGTAGGAAATAGTTGGCCAGATGCTTTCCGCCTCCCGGCAGCACCGAGCCTTTTATATGAACTCTATTATTTTCCAGGGAGTTGTATCCACCTTGGCATAGTGCAATCTAATACGGAATTCAAAGAGTTCAGTAGTCTGCTGAGAGCGAGGTCGGCCTAATTTTGCAGGGATCTTACTAGGCTACGAATCTCAGTTTCTGAGGGATTCAGTTCCAGGTATTCGTTCAGGTAGAGGCGGGCATTGCTCCTATCATCTAACTTTCGGGCGTAGATCATTCCAATATTGAGAAGCAACTTTGAGTTGTCTTGGTCATACTTCAAGGCCTCGATGTAACTTGCCACCGCCCTCCTGTAATCACCCGCTTTGAGGTGAGCGTTACCGCGATCTTTGTGGATGTTCGAAATGTTATAAATGATGTCCCGACGTTGCCTTGGCGTGATCAGAGGTTTTTGCAGCGCCCTCCGGTAGGTATCGAGCGCCAGTTGAAGCTGGCCAGCGTGGCGGAAATAGATACCGATCTCGTTGAGCACTCTCGCCCTGGGTTCATTCTTCATACGATCTAAGGCCCTGGAAAAAGCCTCTTGCGCTGCCGTGAGATCGGCCGGCCTCGATTGTAAGGCTTCCTCGCCTCTAGCGAGGTCGAGATTGACCAGAAGCTGTCTGGAAAGCGGATCCCCGGGATCATAATCAGGAGGATGCTCAAGAAAGGTTGCTGTCTTTGCAGGCTTTTCCTGCACCGCATAGAGAATCCCATAGGAAGAGATCGGTTTTGATAGCTCCAACCAGTAGGGCTCATGCAGGTAGTGATTCTTGACCAGGAATTTCTTCCCTTTAGCATATCGAATCACGGCCTCCCGGGCGGTGTAGTAGTCGTTGAATTCTCGACCTGTCAACTCGTAGGCTTTATCGAGTAACGCAGGGAGCCTTGTGGAGCGGTCGAAAACCTCCAGGTCGTGCCCATACCCTTCAGCATACCGCAGGTAAAGAGTCGGGAAGGAGTTTATGTCGCCAGCAGTGAATACTATTCCCTGGCCAGCGGTATCGAGTATTAGCCTGCCATAGTCTTCTGCAAGGGTATAATCGGATTTATCCATCTTCTGATAGTTGAGCAACAGTAATGCTACGACAGCACCAAGAGCAGCGATGCGTATGATCAGCCGTGCGGTTCCAGAAAATCCCCGCCGCTTTACCCAGACGAAATTGTTCCCTATCAAGATCAAACCTGCGAACATTGAGGGTAGATAAAACGGCTCGTAGTTCAATGCCTGATGGGAAGCGGCCAATACCAAGGTGGCGCCCAGAATTAAAAGGGCGCTGATCGTTTTTGGCCTGTCGATTCTCCAGCCCGCGACCGCTCCCGAGACTATCGCGATTGGACCTATCCACCACCAAGATTTCAGAACTGAGACAAAGAAGAGACGGAAACTCACCAACAGATTCTCCCACGAATTGTGAACCCATCCGCTGTATTGCTCCAGTGTCATATGATTGACAAGGGCGATCAAGCCATCGGGGCTACCCCAATCTGAAAGCGGGTTTAAGGATGAACGAATTAACAAATATAGATAGGGTGTTGCCGCAAAAGCGAGCAAGGACAAATAGACCGGCAGAAGTCTCCAGCGACGATACTGCCTCTCACGAATAAACAGAAATATCAAAGCAGGGGCAAACGATAAAGCAGAGAGGTGATTGCTCAAGGATAATCCGAAAAGATAGATGGCCAGAGGCCACCTCCAATGCCGGGTGCTCTCCATTGTCAGGAAGACCAAGCCGAGAAGCAGCATGTTAAGGACGTAGATTTCGGCGCCGGAGGTTTCCGACCAGAAGAGCGGCGAAAAAGCCCACAGAAGACTCAGTATCCCGGCCAAGGGGCCATCGAGCGCACACCGGAAAATGTAGTAGAACACGACTACAGTTGCAGCCCCCAGCAAAACGTTGAACAGGCCGGCAGCGAAAATAGGTCGAAGGAAGGGCATCGCCAGAAGGAATACTCGTCCCAGCAAGGTAAACAGGGGATAACCCGGCGGATGGGCTATACCAAGGCACGTTAAAACCAGAGCGAACTCGCCGCTATCTCCGATCCAGATAGAGCGGCAGGTGGTAGAATAATAAACCGCCAGAGCAATCAGGCCGGGTATCAGTCCGGAATAACGTTTGAGAATTGGGGTTTTCTGTTTTTCGGTTCCAAACTGAATATGCATCAGCTGCATATAGGTCAATATATCGCACCCGTGCCTTGGCGCAAGGCAAAAGAGCACGTAGAGTTACGGCGCCTACGTTCAATGCGAAGGCCAAGGATATGCCCAAGCTCTGTTTCCTTCATGCGTTACAGCAGTCTGATGGCCGGGAAGAAAGCAACCGCGCGACAGTTACATCGGCGAGCTACTTGGCCAGCAAGTAGTGCCTATCGACAAGCCCAAGATACCCCCTTTTATCCAGAGAGTAATAGAGCATTCCTTCGTAGAATTCAGACCCAGGCGGCAGATTCTCCACGACTTTTCTGTATTTCATCCCCAATTTCTCTATAACCTTTTTGGAAGCAACATTGTCCGGCTTCACCACGGCGACAATAGTATCCAGACCGATTGTGGAGAATCCATAGTCTAACAGTGCCTTGGCGGCTTCGGTCGCAAGACCTCTCCCCCAGTGATCGACTGACAGGCCGTAGTATATTTCAATTTCAGAGGGACTAAATTCAAGCGGTCCCAATCCACACCAACCGATGATTCTGCTAGTCTTCTTATGCGTTACTGCAAGGGTAAACTTGATTATGCTTCGCGGACTGTTTCTGTCATAACAATCAATAAGCCATTCCAGAATTTTTCTTAGCTCCTCCAGAGAGATAAGACCTTCAGCAAGATATCTTACAACTTCTTCTTGGGTGACTATTTCGTGGAATTCCGAAACATCATTCATCGTGAAAGGTCTCAGTATAAGCCTGTCAGTCTCGATCAGACAGCCTCTGAACATGTTCATCCCATCCTGCCGCACTCGAGTTCTCTTCCTACCTAATTGTGGGTCAAATCTGCGCAATTCGGCTCGATCTGTCAAGACCTGCGTGTTTCCCGACCGAGCAGCGGACTCAGAAGAGCCAAAACTCCTGGGCAAAAAAACCTTTGACAAAGGGAACATTTGACGATATACATATATTGATATGTGTGGATATGCGAACAACGGTAAATTGGATTGAGACGTGCCGATCGCCATCAGAATGAACGAGAAGACGTTCAGCAAGTATTTTAAAGCCTTCGGAGACCCCTCCCGGCTGAAGATACTCCAGCTCCTATCGTCCAAGGAAATGACAGTGGGACAAATAGTTAGAGCCGTGGGCCTGTCGCAACCGACCATCAGCCGGCATCTTGCCATCCTGGGGGAGGCCGAGATCGTCATCCGCCGCCGGGAGGGACAAAGAGTGTACTACAGCCTGGACAAAAGGGCGGTGGAGAGCTGCTGCTCTGGCTTCTGTAACTGCCTGGCAATTCGAGTCGAAGGGGCTAAAAAACGAAAAAAAAGCTGAAGGAAGCAATTTTTTTTGAAACATTTATCGACATATGCGCATATAATAATATGTAGATAAACGTCAGTGGAAGGAGGTGAATCGAATGGAAAAGGAGTACGGGCAGGTCAAATTTACCGAGACCGACGACGGCTTCCGGGTCGAAGTCACCGGGAAGAAATTGAAGGACATGCTTTCCTGCTGCTGCATCCCGTTCGTCAAAGGAGCGCAGGTGAAGGCATCCGAGTGCTGCCCCCCTACTGAGGAGAAGAAATAGCGGGGCAGAATCGGGGAGGCTCAAGGGGCGTCGGAAAAACCTAACCTTCAACTAAGGAGGATGCCATGAAGCGATTCACAATTCCCAGAAGCGCCCATTGCAGCGAAGGCTGCATGTGCCGGTCCCGAGCATGACACAAAACTGCCCCGCTGATCAATTGCCCAAAGCGATTTCAGCGCTATGCTTTCTCGAATCCCGGGATCTCTTCCCGGGATTCCTATATGTGGAGAATACTCATACCTCCGAGTGGACCGCAACCTCTTTGGCCAGCTGACTTGAAAGAATCGAAATGGTGTTGGCTTTGCTGTCGTAGCGCCGTTTTGTATATTCAGCTGCAACAGCTATGAAATCTAATAACCATACAAGGCTCGATTTTACGTGCGGTGTCGATTTCAGCGAGATTTTGACCAACCCCATTCTCGATATTGCTGCCCGGTTCTGGGATCATGACCGGTATGAGGCGTTCAGAATCTGCTACCGGTCGATGCGCTGGATCGATGACCTGGTAGACCACCGCAAGGGATCTGCAACCGGGATTTTGAAAGCCGAAGCGGAGCAGCTTAGAGGAGTGATGTTTGATTGGTTGGAAGCTGTGCGCAACAAGGATACTTCAGATCCGTTGCGGCGACAACTCGTGGATGTTCTGGAAAAGTTCAGAATTCCTTTCTGGCCGTGGGAGCGGTTCTATGCATCGATGATGTACGATCTGGAAAACGACGGATACTGGAGCTTTTTGACCTTTTTGCGATACTGTGAAGGGGCGGCGGTCGCCCCCGCCTCCGTTTTCATGCATCTGTGCGGTGTCTCCCGAGCCGATGACAGTCACGCCCGGCCGAATTGCGACATCCGCCTCGCCGCCCGCCCGCTGGCGTTGTTCTCTTATCTGGTGCATATTATCAGGGATTTCCAGAAGGACCAGCTGAGCAATCTGAACTATTTTGCAGACGATCTGCTTTCACATCACGACCTCACCCAGAAAGACTTGCGCGAGGTCGCCGAAGGCGGCTCAATCCCTCAATCGTTTCGCGATCTGATTGCCACCTATGTTTCAGTCGCGGACTATTACCGAGTGAAGGCTCGTCGCGTAATCGATGACATTATTCCGATGCTTCAACCGAGGTATCAGCTGAGCGTGGAAATGATATACGAGCTGTATCTGCAGATATTTGAGAAGATTGCTCACCACAACGGCCGCTTTACCGGCTCGGAGCTCAACCCCTCCCCAGATGAGGTAAAAAGCAGGATCAGGCAAACCATTGACGGTTTTACCTCCGTCTCCCGGTAGGCTGTTCCTGGTCTGACTCCTGTTAGGAAACAGGGTATCGGCTCCGGCAAGAGTTCAGGCGCGCTTGCTCCGCGAGATCTTAAGCGCATCTCTAAGAGCAATGCTTGTCGTTCCAGCTGCAAACATCCCAAAGACAGTGAGCATCGGCCCGAACCAGTAAACAGCTCCGGCGCCAACCGCGCATCCAACCAGAGGCCATACGAAGATGCGAAAGAAGTTGGTTCTGTTTGCCCTGGTTAGATACTCATGGAGCACGATGCCCGCTGCAAAACCTGCTGCTGTTACCACGGGGGCTGAGAGCCAGAGAATAGCCAGCAGGACAGAGCTGTCCAACTTGGCGGCTCGAAGAAAAGCGGCCAGCCAAGCGGAGTAAAAAACGCCCGCGCAAAGAAGTGAGATGCCTATTCTAGCTGACGCTCTCCGTACGTATGTAAGGCTCCGATTAGGCCTCTTCCTCATCTCACGGGACGTTTGGGCCGACTGAGCGAAATGAGCAGCAGCAATCCCGCCACAATGAGCAGAATGGGAAGCAAGGGGAGTGTCGGTTCAAACAGTTCCCAGAGCCCACCCAGCAAGAAGAGCAAGCCAATAGCAACCCAGAAACCTTCGAGTTTCAGGTTGGCCTGCCTGCGAGCCATCTATACACCCAGAGTAATGAGCCCGACTCCCAGCAGCCCCACGCCGATGTCAAAGCCAGCTAGAAACGCAATCCCGACCCAGATGAAGAACAGCGCCCACCCCACTGTGCTGAACCTGTCCGAGGCGTGCTTCTCGGCGGTTTCCAGTTCCTCAGTCTGTCTGGTGCTTCCCTCGTTAAGTTCTTGATTGCTCATGATAAAACCTCCTGAATGTTGTTTGATTCTTCGCCACGAATGTCCGAAGGTGCCGACAAGCTTGTATATCAGGGAAATGTCCCTCTGGACTCTTTGAGATTCATTTCTTGCCGATTACTCCACCACCAATCATAAGGCGGATGTATGGTCCTGTGATGCCCACGTCTGGCCCGCCGGAGACCTGGATTCCCTCCGCCTCCCATTGACCTTCGGTTGGTGCAATAGTGTAACCGGCGCGCAACCCGAGAACCAAGCCAGCATTTCCCTTTTCGCTTTCCCCAAGCTCAACGAAGTAGTCAGCCCCAACAGCTAGGTTGATCAGGAACCCAAGACTGGATAGTCTGGCATTGCCTCTGGGGTTATCCAACACTTCATCGAATTCAGCGTTGCCGATCTTTAGGTTCATACTCCCACCACCCAGTCCAATAAGTGGGTAAACATGCAAGTCACCCTGTCGATAGGTAAGATATCCCACATTGAGGAAGCCGTAGATCCCAGAGAGCGACGTCTTGAAAGTTCCGGCGGGTATGATGGCCTCCTCATTCCCAACAACCAGTGCGTGGCCTTCCCCACCCAGCACTATCCTTTTGATAATCACATGAGCACCCCCGCCGATTGACAGGAAATCGTCCGAGTGCTTGGAGTATCCTTTACTTCCCAGCCTGTCGTTGAAGTCATCGATGTCAATCGGGCTCCACCCAATCATCAAGTAGCCCCTGAACTCGCCTTTCCAAGCCTTTGGCGTTGTCTCTTGACCCTGAGCAACACTAACTAAAAAGAGACTCATCAAAACCACCGTTGTCAAGGCGGTGACTGTTGCTGACCTTTCACTCATGGTTCTTCCTCCTTTGTTGATTACGGAGAATAAACTCCTCCCATCCCTTGTGTCAAGCCGTTTTGCAGCCCTCAATGAGGTAATTGTCAGAAGACGGGTGCGTCATAATATGGACAACGTGTCTCGTACTGCGGAGATGGGGGCGCGAACGAAATCACTCTATGCGGAGCAACGGCCTTGTGAGGCAGGTTGCACCGCCCGCCCCTTTTCTCGAAATCTCTTCTCCTTGATATTCCCGGACCTCAACGCCCTCATCCTCCAGCATCCGTTTTGTGAGAGGGTTCCCGGAGAGCATGATGCATCTCCGGGGGGCAACGGCGAGGACATTGCAGCCCATGGTCGGGAATTCGGAATCGGCCACCTCCAGAAGCTTCATTCCCCTGCTTATAAGCCAATCTCTGAAGGGAACCGGCATCAATCTAGAGTAAACCACGGCGAGGTCATAATCAACGGGACTGATGAGAGACATCAAGTGGAGAACCTTAGCTGGCCCCTGCCAGTGCGGAAGGGAAACCACCACAAACTCATCAACCAGCTCCCTGGTCAACCCTCTCAACTGGTGAATGCCCTGGACATTAGTCCGGTAGCCCTGCCCGACTGCCAGGGTGCGCTCATCCAACCAGACGACATCGCCACCCTCCAACCTTCCCTGCCC
>JBHIBM010000023.1:0-13058 GCA_046759085.1 Candidatus Zixiibacteriota bacterium | reverse complement strand
ACCTTCAACCGCGGCGGCAATCATCTTCTCAACAAGATCTACCTGGGTGCCAATGCGAACTTCGAGGTTATCGATTTACGTTTCGGCTATCACAAGGGTTACTTTTCCGGTGGAATCGGACTGAATCTGTTCATCCTGGGGTTGGATTACACCTATTACGGCGAGGAATTGGGCCCGGCCCCGACGGTTGATAAGCAGTGGAATCACCTCTTCCGGGTGCGACTGGGTTTGTAAGAGCTGCCAGCGTTATTCAAACCAGAAAACAGAAGCCCCGTGATTTGCTCCGGGGCTTTTTTGGTGAGATCAAGAAATGGCGCTGTTGGATCAATACAACTTGGACAGGTGTGCTCCAGTATAATAGGATTTCAGAATCTGGTCATAGTCATAACCCTTACGGGAACGGCCGATGGCACCGCACTGACACATTCCCACCCCGTGCCCCTTCCCCCTCCCGAAGAAGTCGACGGAGACGATGTTGCCGCTTGAGTCTCGTCTCAATGTCACCTCGAAGAGAGTGGAGGCAAGAATCCTGATTTCCTCTTCGGTTCTGTTCAGAGCCCACCTTATATCATCAGATTTCAAGATGTATTTGTGACTCGTGGTTTCAACCACAAGCTCTCTGACCCTCCCGCTTTTCATACGCGAGAGAATCTCGACCGATTTCAAGCTGTCTCCCTCTCTCGGCCACTTGAGGTTCTCTGCTCTTGAATGGGAGACCACCTTCTCCAAGAGCTCCTCCACTGTGAAGCTCTCCTGCCAGAGGTAGGTCTTGGCCCAGCTGCAGAAATCACCGTCCGGAACCGAGGTCAGGTAGGCCTTCCGCTTTCTCCCCCAAACGTTCGATATATCCTCAGTTGAACCTCCACAGATAGCGTGATAGTATGCGCAGATCAGCTGGCCCCGGTAGGTGAGAACCTGTCCCCGGGTCTCCTCCACCGCCCGATTTGACAGCTGGATTTCCGAGTCGTAACCCTGATATACCTGGTCCAACACCGTTGCGTGCAGATAGCGGTTGCCCCCTTTTTGGTTCTGAAGCTTGTAGAGAGCATACGTTCGTGCCGCCACCGCTTGAGCTTTCAGGGCTTCGTATTCCTCTGGGAGGCGCTTTCCCATCTCCGCCGGGAGCACCCCCTTCAAGTAGCTCTCTATATCCAGCTCGTTTATCGTGGTGAAGCTTGTGGTTTCGCGACTACAGATAATTTCTAAGTTCCCTCGATAGGTCTTGCCCTGGAACTGAAACTTCGACGGATTCGAGCCGGGCAGGAATGCAATCTTCGAGAGTCCTCTCGCAAGCCCTCCCAGGTTTTCGTCTTTTAATGACAGCCCTCCCCCGGAGAGGGAAACGTTGAACTCGAAAGCGCCATAGAATCTGTCCACGACCTGTCCGGCTCTCCAGCATTCGACCAACGACGGGCCCTGGGAGGAGAACCTAGCTGTTCCCCGATATTCCCCGAGTTTGAGTCGCACCGTCGGGGCGACACCGACAGGGAGTTCAGCAGTTCTATAGGGAGGGCGACCGCATGAGCCGCAGACTGTAAGAAGTCCCAAGACGATAAGAAGTATCGAACGTGGTATCATCGTTCAAGGCAGACAGATCTTACCCAGAATGGTTTCAGTCTTCGCACCGGTGACGTTGGGTAGCCCGGTTCTTTTTCCGTTTATGGTCTCGTTGGCGAGGATGGCAAAACAGAGAGGCTCCATCCCCTTCACCGGGATGCCAAATTCCTCTGAGGTGACAATCTCTTTGGGCTCTAACTCCTCAGAGAGCCGTTTGCGAAAATATAAGTTTAGAGCACCACCTCCACAGAGGATGATTCTCTCTGTTCGACTCTGAGCTCTTATGGCTTGAGCGATGGTCTTCACGGTCAGCTCCGAGCTGGTAGCGATCATATCTTTTTTTGAGAGGTTGAAGGACCTCGCCCCTTCAATCAGTCGCTCGCAGAAAGTCCGATCGTATTTTTCCCTACCGGTTGACTTCGGTGGTCTACGCCGATAATAGGGATCTCTCAGAAGGTAGTTCAAGAGCTTCGGTGACACCGTACCACTCGAGGCGATTTTACCATCGCAATCGAAGCTCTTTCCAAAGAGCTTCCCAGCGAGATAGTCCACTACCATATTTCCGGGCCCGGTGTCATAAGCCAATATCTGCTTCGGGGAGCAACCGGCCGGCAGAGAAGTGACGTTGGCAATTCCCCCGATGTTGACGACAGCAATGTCCTTTGCTCTGTGTGCGAAGAGGAAATGATGGCAGTGTGGTGTCAGAGGTGCCCCCTCCCCTCCGGCGGCTACATCCGAGGCTCTGAAATCGCCGACGGTGATGACTCCGGTACGGTTGGCAATGACCGCCAACTCCCCGATCTGTAAGGTCGCCCTCACGGAGCGAGAAAGACTCCGCTCCTTGCGCGGGAGGTGCCGAATCGTCTGACCGTGACTGCCGACAAGGTCGAGCTGCGATAGGCTGTGTCCCGACTCTTCGACGACCCTCATTGCAGCCTCGGCGAAGTATTCCCCCAGGGCATAACTCAGCCTCATTGTCTCGTCCAACTTCTGAAAATCGGGGTCACAGATCTTGAGGATCGCCCTTCGAACACCAGGGGAGAACGGAAAGCTCCTGAAACTCAATAAGCGAAGCCCCGAGGCTCCCCGGCCTCCAGTGAACCTAACCAGACAGGCATCGACACCGTCTATGGATGTTCCGGAGTTCAGCCCCACCACCAATCTGTCGCTCTTACGCAGTAATCTCTTAAGAGTTGACATACTTTTTCTTGAAGTCTAATATCTTAGAGATCGTCTGGTCAACTCTTTCCCGATTCAAGTTTCTGTTCATATATGCTTTTCTAACGAATTCTAAGGTCTCTTTCTGAGCCTCGAAATCCTTGCATATAAGTAACAGGTGATGCCCGGCGGTCAGGGCTTCGACCGCAACCTCCGGGATAGAGTGGCTTTCGCTGATGCCCCTCATAGTCAAATCATCGGTGATAACCAAACCCTCAAATCCTAATTCTCTCTTCAGACAATCATCGATCACTCTACTTGAGAGGGTCGCCGGGAGGCTTTTGTCAAGAGGACAGCAAATCAGATGAGTGCTCATTACAAAGTGGACTCCGCAAGAGATCGTCTCCCTGAAGGGGGCGGCATCCGTCTGGGACCACTCCTCGCGGGAGGTCTCTACTCTGGCCAACTTGAAATGGGGATCTTCTTGAGCCCTGCCTAATCCGGGGAAGTGCTTGGCGCAGGCGGAAATCCCCTCCGATTGAATGGCCTCGACGGCGACTGCACCTAACTGCGCCACCAGCTTGGAATCCTCACCCAAGCAGCGCCCCTTCAAGACGTGGTGGTCAGCGCCTCCGGGGAGATCTACAACCGGAGCCAGCTGGACATTTATGCCCGAATCCTTCAAAGTTCTTGCGGTTTGAGAAAATGCCTCTTGCACTTTCAGAGAGCTGTTCAGTGAGTCGGAAAGGGCATCATCGGTGAGGCTCGGCATGTTTTCTTTTATCCGATTGACGCCCCGAACCTCTTGGTCAATCATTACAAATGGGGGCACCTCACCCAGGGAGCGGAGATGGCTGGTTAGTCTCCTCAAATCGGCGAGGCCCTCGAAGTTCTCCTCGAAGAGAATAACACCTCCGATTCGGTTCCCACTGAAGAAACCCTCAAACTCTGAAGATAACCCTTTTCCCGAGAGGCCCAGAATGAAAAGCTGTCCCAAGTAATCATTGTTCATTAGACATCGTATCTTTCCATTGCCTCGCCAGCGTTCAGGGTTGACATAAAAATACGATCACTTATTATATGATTCTGGAGGATATGTCAACCGTTTAGACCCTGTGCATTGTCCCCGCTGTAAGACGAAGATGAAGGAGGAGAAACGCTCCTTCCACAAGAGGCGCAAGTGGGTCTGCAGAAAATGTGGTGCCGTGAAGTTCCAGAAGACCTCAAAACCAAAGGAGACAGGGGACAGGAAACAGGAGACAGGGAACAGGGAGTTACGGTGAACCGTGAACCGTAAGCTATGAGGCAAGAGACGAAAATCGGTCTCTCGAAGATCGAGTTTAAGATCGGCACCTCCGGTTACAGCTACTGGGATTGGAGAGGAAGTTCTATCCCCCCGACATTAAGGGGAGCGATATGCTCTCTTACTATAAAGACCATTTCGATTGTGTGGAGATAAACTCCACTTACTATGGTATCCCTTATCCTTCTACATTTCGGAAAATGCTCCGGAGGGTGCCGGGGGATTTCGAGTTCATACTGAAAGCCCATAAAAGCTTCACCCACATACGCAAGGATATTGAAACTCAAACAGAGAAGTTCCACAAATCGATTGAACCCCTCTTAGAAGCTGGACAGCTCAAAGGAGTCCTGACACAGTTCCCACGATCTTTCCGGAATAATCCCGAGAATTTCGAGTATCTGCAAAGGGCGAAAAGTTATTTCCCTGATATTCCTCTCTTCGTTGAGTTCAGGCACAGTGGTTGGCTGAGGGAAGAGACTTTCAGGATGCTGGAGGGGGAAGGGATGCATTATTGCAGTGTAGATGAGCCCCAGCAAGAGGGCTTTCTGCCTCCGGAGCTCCGGGTCGTGGGCAAGTTGGGTTACATCCGTTTTCACGGCAGAGACCCCGGAGCTTGGTACAGCTACCCTTATTCTGAAGACGAACTTCGAGGCTGGCTTGGCCAGATAAAGAGCTTGAAAGAGAGACCGGGAAAGATCTACGTCTTCTTCAACAACGGGGTGGAGGTGAAAGCGGTTGAAAACGCCGTCACCTTGAGAGAGTTATTGAAGAACATCTCCAAGTAGATTTGGCGTCGACCGGTGAATGGTTAACACTAAATGTTTGTCACAGCTTGCCTCGGGTGTGGTAACAAAGTCCATAATTGGATCTTGGAAACTCGGAGGAATTCCCCCACAACCCTATTCCCTATCTACTATTTCCAGTTTGCCTGAATCCCAGTGGCGGAGGCCACTGGGCTACCCCCGCTTGTTTCACTGTTACCTGTCACCTTAGTTATGCTCGCCGGCTGGCGAAGTCAAGGAGTGTCTCCCTCGAAAGTCGTGAAACCACGATGCAGTTCAAACCTGCATCCTCCCAGACCAGGAGATTGAATCCGCGAATCTTGGCAAAACGATATTTTCGATTGCGGTGAGAGATTGCCTCCATCATGGGACAAGTTAGCTCGCCTGGATGACAAAGGAAAAGCGAAATCCCCACCCCCTCTTTGGAGAAATATACCAGCCCCACCTTGCAGTTGCATACCGGGATCACCTCACCACCCTTCAGAACCGCCCCGGAGGAGGCATAGGCGGTCAAGGAGGCCTGGAGGCCCAGCTCTCGCTCCAGATGGGAGGAGACAAATTGGGGGTCAGAGGAGTTATAGGTCAGTCCCTCATTCGAGGATTCTACTCGCATGTGATTCTGAACCAGAATAGCGATCGGGTCTTTCTGTTCTTCCCGCGAGGTGAAAAGGACGATTGCCAGAAAAACCACCACCAGACCGATCGGGGCCAAGACCAGCGCTGGGCGGAAGAAGAAACGTTTTTTAGAGGCGGAAAACGAGGTTCCGGGCCGTTCCAGCTGATCGATGCGGTCGAGTATCGCCGACCTCAGATCTGGGGGGGCTGTTTCTTCGGGGATTCTATCGATGATGAGACTCTGGAAACGCTGCTCAAATTCGAATATCCTGAGGCAGGCGGAGCACACCTTCAGATGAGATTCAATCCGACTAAGATTTAACTGCTCCAGCTCCCCATTGAGGTAATCGTACAGAAGTCTTTGGGCCTCGCTACAGTTCATCTCTGTTCGGAATCGCTGACTATCCCCCGGGCTTTGGCATATTCCCACAGGTTTTTCTGCAGGAGCTTCCGCCCTCGGAACAATCGAGATTTAACCGTCCCCAGTTGAATCCCCAGGGCCTCAGCTATCTCCTGGTAAGAGAGATCCTCCAAGAGAGACAAAACCACCACCTCCCGGAAGTCCTGGGGCAGGTCCTCGATCGCCTTTTTCACCTCGACGTCCATGACGCGATCGAAGAACCGCCTCTCGGGATCGGTGGCTACCCTTTTGCCCTCCTTACCCTCGATCTGTTCGTAAAGGGAAAAGACCTCTTCCTCATCGTATGCTAAACCCGAGGGCTCTCGCGACTTGCGGTGATACTCTGTTATGTAAATGTTGGTCATAATCTTTAAGAGCCAGGCCTTACAGTTGGTGCCCGACTCGAAGCGATCGAAAAAGCGATAAGCCTTAAGAAAAGTCTCTTGCACCAAGTCCTCCGCTTCAGCTGGCTCTTTGGTCATCCTCAAAGCTGAGCGATAGACTGCATCCAAGTGGAGAAGCGCCTCTTTCTCAAACCGCTTCTTTTTGCTGTCAGCCTGCGCGCCGGGAGAGTCTTTTCTCTTCATCATCAGCGGAGCAGCTAAAGAGGCGGACTGCCCACCGGAAGGCTCTCACAACCACTTCCTTAGCTGAAACTCAATCAGGGATTGTTGGTTCCCGCAGCGGAATTAACGTGACGCCGCCAGATTTGTCAAGCGCTATTGTCGGATGTCAGCACTGGAGAGGGAGTCAAAAATCGCTTCTCTTCTCTAAAGAGGACAATCCTAATTTGAGGGGCAGAAAGATGGCAACGAGGTTGAGCGCCAGCATCATGATTAAAGCCTGAAAGACCTGCAGAGGGGAGAAATCGAGCCCCGAGGAGAGATGCAGGGTGTAACGATGCACCGGCAGAGCCACAATGAAGACCATCAAAGCAACGTAGAACAGGGACAACACCGCGGTCAACATTCC
This sequence comes from Candidatus Zixiibacteriota bacterium, assembly GCA_046759085.1. GTDB lineage: Bacteria > Zixibacteria > MSB-5A5 > DG-27 > DG-27 > DG-27. The sequence goes on along the minus strand of JBHIBM010000023.1, from coordinate 6,271 downwards.
CCCGGAGGAGGAGGCGATCTTCCCCGGATTTCGCTCCGAGAAATTGGCGAAGATGGCTCCACACCCGGTGGCCAAGCTGGTCAAGCCCAAACTCATCAAGAAAATCCCCAGGCCGGTCAGAACCATCATCAGGCCGGAGAGATAGAGCATCCTGTTGGAGCAGTAAGCCAAAATCTCCGCCAGGACGACAAAGATCACAAAGGAGATTCCAAATTTGCCCCAGAAAAGCCTCCTCAAAGAGAGGGGGGAGCTCCCGATCGACCAGATGTTGGCCCCCTCCATGCTTATGGAGGGGAAAACGAACCTCACCGCCAGGGTGGCCAATATGAAGCCACAGAAGGCGAAATTCGCGAAGGTGATAACCGTCTCCCAGAGTTGTTGCCCTCCAAGGGTGAGGGGGAGTTGGCCCAGATTCACCAGATAGAGAACCAGCAAGATCAAAAGGATGGTGAATTGCGCCCACTGGCTCGGTTCCCTCACGAAGAGTTTCAGATCCTTCACCACCAGGGCCTTGGTGTCCGGGGGAAGCCAGAAGAGGGGATCAAATCTGAACAGGAATCCTAATCTTCTCCTCCAGACTCTCTCCTTTGCTTTCTCGGCGGTGCCTTTCTCCTCGGAGGCCAGCCAGCCTTTGAAATAGACCTTCTCCGAAAGCAGGAAAAGCATCCTGAAAAGAAAGATGGTGGTGGTGGCCAAAGCCAGCAGGTGAACCGAAACACTCCGAAAATCCTTCAGGGTCAGAGCCTTTAAGCCCTCGGAGAACCAAACATGGGGCAGATATGAGAAAGACACCGCCTTCAGATTGGAAAGATAGCTGTTTAGTATGCGGAAATCCTCTAAAGAGCTCAAAGTGAGGCTCCGGGGGTTGTTTGCCTGGAGGTATAGCCACATGGCCAAAGCCACCAGCGCCACTAAGGCCAGGATTATGTTGATCGGTTTGGTGAAACGGCGCAAGTAGAAAAGCAAAAGGGAGAACCCGACGCCCAAAGTTGCGGGAATGAGCACAAACGGAATTAGGCCCAGCGAGAACAGCGACAGATATTGCCACCATCGGAACTGGTGCACCTCCCCGTAGGAGGCCAAAAGGGGCAGAGCCAGAAAAAGGAACGCCCAGGTGGAGTAGATGGAATTGTCGAGAAAGCGAGCTATAAAGGTGTTCAGATGCTCGGTAGGCAAAGAGAGCAGAAACTCGGTCTGTTTGCTCTTAAACAGGGTGGAGAGGGAGATCACCAGGTTGGAGAGGATTAGCATCATGAAGAACGTCAGCATCGCCAGCGAGACCACCTTGTCCATCAAAAGGGACCCGATCTCGTGAAGCCCTCCGAGGTAGTTGAAGATGTAGTGAAAAAACCAGTAGGCTCCGGCGAAAAGAAGGATGCCCACCGACAGATTAACCCCCAGCCGCAGAAGGTTTTCCAGCCGGGGGACAAAGAAGACCCTCCTCGAATTCCGAATCTTGTATCTCAGTATGAGGGCAAGCGCTTTCATGTCGACAGGACCGATTCCGGACGCTGCGGTCGGGTCAGGCGCAGGAACAGCCCCTCCAGATTCTCTCCTTGGGCCACGGCCATGCCCATCAGCTCTCCGACGGTGCCGCACGCGATCAGTCTCCCTTCGTTCAATATCCCTATTCGGTCGGACAGCTCCTCGGCGATCCCCAGAATGTGGGTGGACACGAAGACGGTGGTCCCCGATTTGGTCCTCTCCTTGAGGATATTCTTCAGAAGTCGGCCACTGTGAGGATCCAGCCCGGTTAAGGGTTCGTCGATTATGATGACCTCCGGGTTGTGAAGCAGGGCGGCGGCCACGACCGTCTTCTGCCTCATGCCGTGAGAGTAACCTTCGGCCATTTGGCTGCACCAGGAGGTCATCTCGAAGTAGTCCAGCAGGAAGTCAGCTTCCCTTTCGATCTGTCTTCTCTCCATGCGATAGAGTCCCCCGATGAAGTTCAAGAACTCCCGCGCGGAGAGCTTGTCATACAGATAAGGGCTGTCGGGGACATGGCCGATCTTCAACTTGGCCCTCACCGGCTCTTTCTTGAGGTCGATCCCGGCGATTTCGATCTCCCCTTGGGTGGGATGCGAGAGGCCCACCAGCATCCTGATGGTGGTGGTCTTGCCAGCCCCGTTGGGCCCCAAAAAGCCGAAGAATTCGCCCCTGGTGACCTCTAAATTCAGATGGTCGACCGCGAGTTTCTCACCGAACTTCTTAGTTAAATTCCTGATGGTTATCATAGTCTAAGACCTCGACTTCGAGTTTGCCCACCACCCGGGCGATCTCCACCTGTTTCTCCAAATCCCCCTCCAAAAGCTTGATGTGGGTGGCGTCGGAGGTGGTCTGACCGAAAGTGGGGTCCATCGGGAGCCAGTAGCCGTCTTCCAGATCCTCGCCGATCCAGACCTCCGGCCAGGCGTGATAGTAGAAGTAGCCCTCTTTGTAAACCAGACCGACGCAGATCTTGGAGGGGATTCCAATGGAGCGAGCCAAAGCCACAAAGAGGGTGGTGTGTTCGTTGCAGTCCCCCTTTCTCACCCTCAGAACCTCCAAGGCGGAGGGGATGGACACCGCGAAATCCTTCTTCACATTCTCGAAAACCCACAAACAGAGCTTCTCTGCTCTCTTCAGGGGGTCATTCTCAGGGCTGAGTTTCTTTTTCAGTCGGAGTCCGGCCGGAGAGGTTTTCTCTGCGCTTGTTGTTGATCTCGACTATCAGCGGTTCCTCCGATATGACCTTCTGAAGATCGCCACCGAGCTGGAAGTTGGCGGCCTCGATGTTTTTTAGCTCAACCTTCAGGTAAGAGAGCTCTCGGGGCTGGGCCAGCTCCACGTTGGACTTGACCGCCAACTGGATCAAAAGATCCGGAGACTGACTTGTCTCCAACGGCATCTCCAGGGCCTCCTCCTTCGTTTCCCACCTCATCGTCATCCCCCCCGGCTCCTCCTGCCACAGAACGTTGCCGAACTGGTCTATCTTCATCCGGGTCTCCACATTCACAAAAGAGAGGCTGAGGTCGTAGACTAAGAGCTTCTTGCCTTTGAACTCCCTCTCTTCTTGAGCCTCAATGGCGACCGATAATTCTCCCGAGCTTAAGCTCATGGGGTCGAAGGTGGGGAGGCTGAACTCCCTTTGAGAGAAATCCTGAGAGACCAATAGGTGGGGTACCGCCCCGACGGGATAGATTCTTCTCTTCAACGGAAAGGTCAGTTTCGACTGCCTCTGGGAGGTCTTAAGTTCGACCTCTAACAGATTGCCCTGGACGGTACCGAAAAGGTCGGTCTCGTAGTCTCCGGAGGCTAAGCCGAAGCTGAAGCTCTTGACGGCGAAGGAATCGTCAAGAACTGAATGGCCGTACATCATAATCTCCTTTTCCACCCCTCCTAAGACTATCTTCAGATAGGTGTACTCCTTGAGCACGTACCCTAGGTTGGTCTTCTTCAGAGACTGCATGGCATAGCCGATTTTGCTCCCGCTGCTGTAAATACCCATCCAGGTCTCTGTATCTCCCTCCAGGGGCTTTCCCAGGAAGGCGGCCGGGATGTCCCCGGCGGTGCCGGAGCTCTCGTTGAAAACCAGCGCCATCGAGAAGAGCCACAGGCCGAAAATAGCTATGGTGAGCAGATTGGAGAAAATCTTTGCGGGCTTCATTTTCACCTAAATTCTATCGGCATCTGCAAACTCCCCCCAAAGCGGGAGGACGAATTGTTCAACTATTTGTCCAGCACAGCGGTTGGTTCACACGAATTGAGATGGCGAATTCACTGCTTAGAGATCGCCTCCCTATAATCTGTCCAAATAAAAAGGCCCCGCTTGCCTCGCGGGGTCCTTGAGTTTTCTTCCCCCAGAAGTGAGCCTTCGAAGAGAAGCTCTATAACCTGACCACGTTTGTGGCCTGCGGTCCCTTATCGCCCGTGCTTACTTCGAATTGCACTCTGTCTCCAGCCTCCAAGGTCTTGTAACCTTCACCAGAAATGGCGGAGAAGTGAACGAAAATCTCTTCACCTCCCTCCTCTTGGATGATGAAGCCGTAACCCTTCTTCTGGTTGAACCATTTAACAGTGCCGGTAGGCATAAAAACTTCCTCCTGGGGGCTGGATAACCCCAAACAACTGATATTTAAAAGCGGTGGAATTTCCGTTACAGATACCTTCTATGCGGATGATTTATCCAAGGGGTTTTAGAGAACAGAGGCAACACCTCAAGAGCCTACAAGTGAAGTTCACAACTATTCATTCATCACCAATATACTTAAACCCCCTCAGTTGTCAAGGAAAAAGGAAGCTGGTTAGTGGTGATTGGTTAGTGGTGAGTAGTCACCTGACCACCTCTTGGCTCTTGAACTTCCTAACTCCTACCTCCTAATCCCTGTCCCCTGTCTCCTGTTACCTCTTTTGCTATTTCGGGCTCTTCCGACAGGGTCGGATCCGCCCTCTGGCGGACAAGATGATGCGGGCGTCAACGGCCTTACATTGCGCTCTCTCCGGGGAGGCAAAGAAAGGATTGATGTCGAACTGCTCGATTTCCGGGAAGTCACCGACCAGCTGCGAAAGCCTGAGCAGGATCTCCTTTAAGATCTCCATGTCGACCGGCTTGGAGCCACGGAAACCGGTCAGAAGGGGATAGCCACGCACTGCTTGAATCATCTCCTCTGCATCTTTGTCGGTCAAGGGATGGATCTTGAAGCTTACATCCTTCATCACCTCTACGTAGATGCCCCCCAAGCCGAACATCATCAACGGACCGAAGCTGGGGTCCTGGGTCATCCCGAAGACGGTCTCAACTCCGCCCCTCAACATCTGTTGCAGAAGCACCTCGGTCACCCTCTGTTTTTTCTTTCCCCGGCTCAGGCTCTTGATGAGCTTCCCGTAGGCGGTTCTGACCTCCTTCGCATTTCTGATATCGGCGATGACACCTCCGATGTCGGTCTTATGCAAGACCTCCGGCTTGTTGATCTTCATCACCAGGGGATAGCCCAACTTCTCCGCCTTGGAGACGGCCTCGGCTTGCTTTGTGGCTAGGGCGTATGCGGCAATTGGAATCTGATAAGCCCCGAACAGCTCTAAGGCCTCCTCCCCCACCAGGCGGGTTTTCCCGCTCTCCAGGCTCTTTTCGATAGTATCTGACACCTTCAGGCGGTCTCCCCGGTATTTGCCGGTCTTGCCCGGTTTTTTCTCTACCCATCGGCGATATTTGACCATGTCGGCTAAGGCTTTGGCGGCGGCCTCCGGGAAGATATACATCGGAATCTTGTTCTGAAGCAGACCCTCGCTACCGTGAATGACGTCAGCCGGACCCATAAAACAGGTCAAGAGGGTTTTTTCGTATCTTTTGCGGACATCAACTATCACCTCGATGATCGCCTTGGGATCTATCATCACCGGGGGAACGAAGATGGCCAAGACCGAGCCGATGCTTTCATCTTTCATCACTGCTTCTAAGGCCAGTCTGTACCCCTCCGGTCCCGCGGAGGCAATCAGGTCGATGGGGTTTTCGACCGAGGCTTGCCTCGGGAGATGTTGGCGTAAGAATCTCTTGGTGGTCTCCTTTAACCGCGGAACCTCCAAGCCCAAATTGACACAGGCGTCGGTGGCTAAAATTGCCGGTCCACCGGCATTGGTGATTATGGCGACTCTGTTATTCTTGGGAATCGGCTGACTCGACAATGCCAGCGCCAGGTCGAACATCTCCTCGATGGAATCCACTCTCAGGACTCCGCACTGATCGAAGAGGGCATCAACCCCAACGTCCAAATTCGCCAGTGCTCCGGTGTGAGAGGAGACGGCGCGCGCCCCCGGGGTGGTCCTCCCCGATTTCACGCAGATGATCGGCTTTTTCTTGGTGATCTGGCGGGCGATCTGAGTGAAGGTGCGGGGAGCGCCGAAGTTCTCCAGATACATGAGGATCAACTCCACGGAGGGGTCTGCCTGCCAGTATCTGAGCATGTCGTTACCGGAGATGTCGGCCTTGTTTCCGACGGAGGCGAACATCGAGAAACCAAGCCCCAAATCCCTGGCGTATTCTATGATCACCTGTCCCAGGGCCCCGCTCTGGGAGATGAACCCTATCCGCCCCGGCAGAGAGCGGACCTTGCTGAAGGTGGTGTCCATGCGAACGTTTGGCTCGGTGTTTAGGATTCCGAAACAGTTGGGCCCGATCATGCGCATTCCATAACTTCTGGCGACCTCTAAAATTTCCTGCTCCAATTTGGCGCCTTCTGGTCCGGTCTCCTTGAAGCCAGCGGTGATGATGACCAGCCCCTTCACCCCTTTGTCT
>JBHIBM010000022.1:0-13117 GCA_046759085.1 Candidatus Zixiibacteriota bacterium | reverse complement strand
ATTTTGAAAGAAAAAAAACTTAATACTAATTTAAAATCACGCGAAATCCCCCGCGGGGGGGAGGCCCCGAGCTACCCGGTTTTTCAGGCGGACGTTAGCTCTTGCAATCGACTGTCGAATGAATAAATTGTCAGAAATGCAAAACGGAGGTGAAAAGGCGGTCCTTTTTTTCGCAGACGCCCATTTGGGTGCTCACTCTGAGGAACGAGAGAGAGAAAAAAAGAAGAAACTCTTCTCCTTCCTCGAAAAGGTAAAAGATGAAGGGAGCCATCTTTACATCGTCGGGGATTTATTTGACTTCTGGTTTGAGTATCGCGGGGGCTATCCGAGAAGAGACCCGGAGGTCTTGGATGCTTTGAAAGAGGTCACCAAATCAGGTGTGGAGACAACCTTGCTCGGCGGGAATCACGATTGGTGGGCAGGGGAGTCTTTTACAAATCTGACTGGGGTCAAAGTCGCGAAAACCGATTTCATGGTTCATCACTTCGGCAAAAAAATCTTCATCACCCACGGGGATGGCTTAGCCAAAAAGGACTGGGGTTATCGGCTCTTGAGACGGATATTTCGCAATCCGATCAATATCTTCCTTTACGGACTGATACCGCCGGTGATAGGGATTCCGCTGGCGAAGGCTGTCTCCGGAAAAAGCCGAGAGTACACCGACAACCGTGACCTTTCCTACCTGAAAGACTATGAGGAGTTCGCACAGAAGATGATAGAATCCGGTTATGATGCCGTCGTCATCGCCCACACCCACAGACCGATTTTGAAGGAGATCGGCAACGGAGTCTATCTCAATTGCGGGAACTGGATGTATAGCTTCAGCTATGGGAAGCTGGATGCGAACGGATTCGCACTGAAATCCGTAGGAGACAGCCAACTCACACTGTAGAGAGGGGGCTTGTCCCCCTCCGTCTTCTCTTGACAGTTGCTGGAAGTTCAGATTACTTAGCGCCATGGTAGTGATTGGCATCGCTGGGGGGATAGCCACCGGGAAGACTGAGGTTGCGAAGTTGCTTGTTAACAGAGGCGCAATCATCATCTCTGGAGACGAGCTGGGGAGAGAGGTGATTCAAGAGAATCCCGGTGTCCTAAGAGAGCTTGTGGAGGCTTTTTCGGAGGAGATCTTAGATGAAAATGGGAAGTTGAATCGCCGCAAGCTGGCGCAGTTGGCCTTCCGAGACCCGGTGAGCAAAAAGAAGTTGAACAACATTATTCACCCTCACCTGTTAAGAAGATTAAAAGAAAGGCTCACTCAACTCAGGAAGAAGGAAGGAGAGAAATTAGTCGTCGTGGATGCCGCCCTGATCCCCGATTGGGGAATCAAGAATTGGCTCGATTACCTGGTGATAGTCGATTGCACCTACGAGAATCAACTGCAGAGACTGAAGGAGAGAGGTCTGTCTGAGCAAGAAGCGAAAGACCGGATTGCCTCTCAACTATCCTCAGAGAGGAAAAGGGAGTCCGCTGACTATCTCATCGAAAATAATGGAACCTTAGAGGAGCTCCGCCAGGAATCGGAGAAACTGTATCTCCTTATTCAAGAGAGATTTTCAAAGACTGGTGTTGACAAAAAGAGGTAGAGATTTATATTGATATGTTACAAATTTCACAAGAGGATGACTAACGTCTTCTTGGATACCGGAGAATGATATGCCCATCATAGATTCTAAAACCGGCAAGATCAGAAAGAACTATACCCCAGAAGAGATCGCCGAAAAGGCTCAACTGTTGCGCGGTTACAACCTCGCCTGCCTGGCGGCAGCCGGCTCTGGACACGCTGGCGGCACCCTCTCCGTAATGGACATTGCCACCGCCTTATATCTTCACGTCGCTAACCACGATCCGGAAGATCCCCTCTGGGAGGACCGCGATCGAATAATCTGGTCCACCGGTCACAAGGCTCCAACTCTCTATCTCTGTCTGGGAGCCAGCGGTTATTTCGACATTGACGATGTAGCCCGGCTGCGCAGGCTCTATGCCCCGTATCAGGGTCATCCTCACTGGCTGAAACTGCCGGGGGTGGAAGCCTCCACCGGCTCTCTGGGACAGGGGCTTTCGATTGCGGTCGGCATTGCCCAGGCGGCTAAATTGAAGAATAAAGCTTATCGTGTTTTCTCCTTGAACGGCGACGGGGAGCTCCAGGAGGGGCAGATCTGGGAGGCGATAATGGAGGCGGGCCATTTCAAGCTGGACAACCTGACCTCCATCGTGGATAAGAATCGCCTCCAGATCGACGGCTGGGTGGAAGAGGTGATGAACATCGATCCCTTGGTGGACAAATTCAGAAGCTTCAACTGGGAAGTGATAGAGATCGACGGCCACAACATACAAGAGATCCTGGAAGCCTTCGAAAAGGCGAAAGACAGCAAGGGGAAACCAACCGCCATAATCGCCCACACTATTAAAGGTAAGGGAGTCGATTTCATGGAGAATGTGGCCGGCTGGCACGGAAAGTCTCCCAACGTTGAAGAGATGTGGAAAGGGTTGAAGCAGTTGAAGCTGGACAAGACGGTGCCGGTCGAAGCCCTCTTCGAGCGCGCCAACAAGTATCAGGAAGAGGCCACTGCCAAACTGCAAGCCAAAGTCCCCAAGTTCAGTCGGGACTACTTCTGGAACAAAGGGGAGCGGATGAAGGTGGATATGGCTCCCACTCGCAAGGGCTTCGGCGGAGCCTTAAGCGAGGTCGGGGACGACCCCCGAGTAGTCTGCTACGGAGCCGACATTTCCGATTCCATCACCATCAGTGACTTCTACAAAAAGCATCCCGAGAGGAAACCTCGCTTCATAAGCATGGGGATTGCGGAACAGAGCATAACCGGCGCCGCCGCGGGGTTGGCTAAGGAGGGTTTCCTGCCAGTGATCGGGACCTACGGTGTTTTCGCCTCCGGGAGGAATCTGGACCAGTTGAGAACCACCGTCTGTTACGGCGAGTTCAACGTCTTCGTCGCCGGGGCCCACGGTGGGGTATCGGTGGGACCGGATGGAGCCACCCATCAGGCCTTAGAGGAGCTGTTCCAGATGTGCGGGCTGCCCAACATGACGGTCATCGTCCCCTGCGATATCATCGAGACCGAGAGAGCCACAAAATACGCCTTATTCGAAATAGACGGCCCCAAGTACCTGCGCTTCGCAAGAGAGGCCACCCCCATTGTCACCACCGAAGCGACCCCCTTCGTTTTCGGGAAGGCCAACGTCATCCGCTATCGTGGAGAGCAAGACAAGTTCATCGAGGCCTTCGAGACGGTGCTCGCCTCTGAGTATAAAAGCGAGAACGAGGACCTCTCGATTGTGGCCTGTGGACCTTCGGTGCCGGAGGCGATGCGGGCCGCCTATATCTTGAAGGAGGACTTCGGGATTGAGAGCCGGGTTTTGAACCTCCACACCATTAAGCCCCTGGATGACGAGGCTATTGCCAAAGCCGCATACGACACTGGCATCGTGGTGAGCGCCGAGGAACACCAGGTGGGAGGGTTGGGTAACAGAGTGGCGGCGGCCTTGGCCACCTCCAGAGAGCTTTTCGGAAAACCGTACCTTTTCGATATGATCGGAGTGCAGGATCGCTTCGGGGAATCCGGGAAGCCCTGGGAGCTGATCTATGAGTTCGAGGTCTCGGCCGAACACATCGCCGCCAAGACCAAGGAGCTTTACGATCTGAAAAAGAAGAGTTGAATTCAATTCGACGATGGTCCGAGCTTTTCGCGGACTCTACCTGATAGGGCTTCAGCATTGAATTGATCAAGCTGTTCGGAGGATAAATGAGATTAGCTAATAGAATGTCCCGCCTCGGCACCGAGACCGCCTTTGTGGTTCTGGCCAAAGCGAAGGCGTTGGAAGCCAAGGGGAAGAAGATAATCCATCTGGAGATCGGGGAGCCGGATTTCGACACTCCCAGAAACATCATCGATGCCGCCATTGAAGCCTTAAACCAAGGGTGGACCCATTACGGTCCCTCCGCGGGTTTGCCAGAGTTCCGAGAGGTCATAGCGGAGGAGGTCTCAAAATCGCGGGACATCGAGGTCAAACCCTCCGAGGTGGTGGTCACTCCCGGGGCTAAACCGATAATGTTTTTTTCGATATTGGCGCTGGTGGATGAAGGGGAGGAGGTCATCTATCCCAACCCCGGATTCCCCATTTACGAGTCGGTGATAAATCTCGTCGGCGCCAAACCGGTGCCGATAGAGCTGCGGGAGGAGAACGAGTTTCGTCTGGATGTGGGGGAGCTAAAGAGACTCATCACCAAGCGCACCAGGATGATGATAATCAACTCCCCCGCCAACCCCACCGGTGGAGTTCTCACCCGGGAGGATTTGAGAGCGATCGCCGAGCTGGCGGCGGAAAATGACATATACGTGCTCTCGGACGAGATTTATTCTCGCATAATCTTCGAGGGGAAACACCACAGCATCAGCACATTCCCGGGGATGCGAGAGAGGACTATCATCTTGGATGGCTTCTCAAAAACCTACGCCATGACCGGTTGGAGGTTGGGGTACGGGGTGATGCCGGAGAGTTTGGCGGAGCAGGTTGCCAAGCTGCAGACCAACGTCAACTCCTGCACCGCCTCTTTCGCTCAGCGGGCCGGGATTGTGGGACTCAGAGGTCCTCAGGAAGAGGTCGAAAAGATGGACGCGGAGTTCAAGAGGAGAATAGACGTCATGGTGGAGGGATTGAATCGCATCGAAGGTTTCAAGTGTCTCCTCCCCAAGGGAGCATTTTATGTCTTCCCCAACGTAAAGGCCCTGGGCTGGAAATCACTGAAGCTAGAAGATTATTTTCTCAACGAGGCCGGAGTGGCAATGCTCTCCGGGACCTCCTTCGGGGCTTTCGGTGAGGGGTATATGCGCCTATCTTGTGCCAACTCGGTGGAGAATATCAAGGAGGCCCTGGGCAGAATAGAGGCGGCGGTCCAGAAGATTGGATAGCGCTCCGGAAAGAAAATGAAAAAATGTCAACTTTTTTGTTGACAGCGGGAAAAGGCAGGGCTATTATTGATCTGAGTTGTTTCGGCAAGAGGACTCTGTAAATTAAGGAGGAACAATAGCCGATACTTGTTAAAACTTTCCCTTTAAATGCTAAGACTCATCAAAGAGCACTGTCCGGCTAACAACTGCGCTCAGTTTTCTTACCGGCAAAAGGGAGTGTCGCTCCTGCAGGACGATGGGAGATAACAAAAGGGCGGACAGCCATTTTCGAGAAAATCTGTTAAAATTATGAACAAGTTTTCCGATAATAAAGCATAACGAAGAACAGTCGATTGCATGGTGCAACAGGATGCAATCAAGAGGAAAGTGAGAATAGACTACTACAGTAGATAAAACTGAAAGTTCCGAAGGAGGTGAAGCTAAGCAGGAATTAACCAAAACCCTAACTGTTCTGTTAAGGAGGGAAATAGTCTTGAACGTCAAGAAAATTGCTACGGCTTTTTTGATTTTACTGTTTTTCAGCTCGGCATCTTGGGCCGGGACCACCGGCAAGATTGCCGGGGTGGTGACCGACAGTGAGACCGGGGAAGCTCTACCCGGGGTTGCGGTCCAGATACTGGGAACGACTATCGGAGCCGCCACCAATATCTCCGGTGAGTACTTCATAATCAACGTTCCCCCGGGAAGGTACACAATTAAAGCCTCTTTGGTCGGCTATACTCCGGTGGAGGTCAAAGATGTCAAGGTCAGTTTGGATTTGACCACCGCGGTCGACTTCAACCTGACCACCCAGACCATCGACATGGGGACTATCACCGTGGAGGCGGAGAGGCCGATCGTCGAGGTCGACATGACCACCTCCCGGACCTACTACGATGCCCATGACTTCGTGAACGTCCCGGTCTCAACCATTCAAGCGGCGGTATCTCTCACCGCCGGGAGTGTTCAGGGAAGTTTCCGCGGTGGCCGTCGTGGTGAGGGAGAGACCATTTACTTAGTTGACGGCGTCTCTTTGGCCAACCCTTTGGGTGACTCTTATTCTGGTCAGATGCCGGGACAGGGGTCCGATGACGGTATAGCAACTAACCTACCCCGGGAGGCGGTCCAGGAAGCGGAGGTCTTAACCGGAGGCTTCACTGCCGAATATCCCTCGGTGCAGTCGGCGATCGTCAACATCGTCACCAAGGAGGGAGGCAGCAAATACCACGGCAAATTCAAGGCCTCGGCCTCACCGGAGGTCCTCTTCAGCGGCCCAGGCATTTACAGCGATGATGGGATGTTGCATGACATTGCCGAGGGTTTCGAAATTCGTGAGTATGTCGATAGTCTCGGTCAGCCAGTAAGGGAAAGTGTGGTGACGTATCACGAAAATGACGGGCGCACCCGTTATTATGACACCCGTCGCTACGAGTTCTCCTTGGGCGGACCGATTCCGATCGACAAGATGGAGATTCCCGGCAAGGCCAGCTTCTACCTCTCCGGGGATATTCACCGCTTCGGTTCCGAAAACCTCCCCTACGAGCCTAACACCTATGCCTTTTACCGCAACTTCGAGGATATCTGGTCTGCCCGGGGGAAGATCACCTGGGATCCTTCGGCTGACAAGAAGTTCGTCTTCACCTTCTTGAAATCCGAGCAGAACCCGACTGAGTGGGATCATGACTGGACCAAGAGGGTTAGCAGCACCGTCTTTGAGGGTGACAGCGTGGTGGCCGGAGACGTTTTCACTACCTGGAATCCCAACACCAACTCCTTCGATAGCGTCTTCGTGCCCTGGATTTATAATGCCGACGGGACCGATTCGGTGCGGGCGGTCAATCGCAGCATGCTGGAGAACCAACCCACGTATGAGATGTGGTCACACGAGGTCAGTCTATCCTTCACCCACAGTATCAGCCCCAAGACCTTCTACACCCTGCAGGCCAGCAGATTCAAGACCGCCCAGAAAATCCGCTCCTATGACCCTTATGATGGTCATCCTCTCACCTTTGACGAGATGGGGCAGGAGAGGTTCGACCCTGCGGTGAAGCAATACAACAATTACTGGTATATTAATCCCAACTACATCACCCGGCAGAGGCAGGACGACGAGCAGATCGTATTCAACCTTAAAGGGGATGTGACCAGCCAGATAGACGTGCGCAACCTGGTCAAGGCGGGATTTGAGCTCAAATCCTACGACCTCTACATCGACTACGTCAGCAGGGCCTCCGGGGGCAACAACTACAAGTCGCAATTTGACGTCAAACCGATAGGCTTTGGCTGTTACGCCCAGGATAAGATCGAGACCAAGGGGATGGTCATCTCCTTCGGGGCCAGGTTCGACTACTTCGATCCCAAAACCTGGGTTCCCTACGATCCCTCTGACGCTCTGAAGCAGGAATACAACGACAAGGAGACCGGGGCGGTATTTGACCCCAAGGAGAGGTTCAAGAATCCGGTGAGAGCCGAGAAGAAATACCAGGTCTCGCCGCGGGTGGGGGTCTCCTTCCCGATTACTGAAAAGGACGTGTTGCGTTTCTCCTACGGGCACTACTTCCAGATGCCGATTCTCGACCACCTTTACAACAACCATGCTTATGACCTCTCCGGGGCTCACAAGTATATCGGGAACCCCGACTTGGAGGAGCAGAAGACCGTCGCCTACGAAGCCGGGGTGGACCATGGCTTCAACGACTATCTGAGGCTGTCGGTAACCGGCTTCTACAAGGACATCTCCGGGCTGGTGAATTACTTCTGGGTCGAGAACCCAGAGCTGGGGACCTTCTTCAACCGCTTCACCAACACCGACTATGCCCGGGTGAAGGGCTTCGAGGTGAGCCTGACACAGCGTCCCTGGCGAGGGCTTTCGGGGCAGATCGCTTACACCTACCAGATGGCCACCGGGAAGAGCTCCACTGAGAACTCCGGCTTCTTGGACCACTATTATAACCGTAAGCCCCGCACCGAGGACTGGGCCTTAGATTGGGATCAGAGACACACTGTTAACGCCGTCATCTCTTACGAGATTCCCGACGACTGGGGTCCGGAGATGTGGGGAGCGCATCCACTGGGCGACTGGTACTCTAGCGTGATCTTCAATTACGGCAGCGGCATACCGTACTCTTCGGGAACGCACCCCGTGACCCCGGAGCTGCCCCCGATCAACGACAAGCGCTATCCTTCCAGCTACAACATAGACACTCGTCTGGAGAAGGGCTTCTCGCTTTTCGGGAACGTCCGGACCGCTTTCTTCGTGGAGGTGTACAATCTCACCAACGCGAAGAACCTGAAGGACATTAAGGACATCAGCCGCTACGAGGACAGCAAAGACTTAGACGATTTCGCTGACGCCAACGGGACCGCGGAACAACAGGAGGCCTGGACCAGGTATGTTCGTGACCACGGAGGCGAGATCAACGCCAACGGTCAGTTCGACGATCCCAGCACCTGGAGCGATCCCCGTCGGTTCGTTTTGGGAATGCAGGTGGAGTTTTAGGGTATAGTTGAGGGTCGGGGTTTTCCCCGACCCTCGATCAATATAAGGAGGTATTAGATGATCTTTTCAAGAAGAATTCTTTGGGTGCTCACCATCGCGGTGATCGCGGTTATGATGGTGACCACCTCAGGTTGGTGTCGAAAACAGGCGAGCCAGAGCGTCAATCCGGCGTTGTCCAAGCCCGCCCGGGTTGACGAGGTGGTCTGCGAGGTGGGCACCATCGCAAATCGCATCAGCAACAGCACCGTAGAGAAGGCCACCGGCGACAACGACTACTGTATTATAATGGGGGACGATTCACAGGAGCTTGCCTCCATGGTCTGGAAGACGCCGGCGATTTACAGCAACAACGCTTACCTTTACTTTGCCAGCTTACGCGTGGCCTGGAACGGAGGCTTGATCGGTTTCACCAGCGACACCTCGGATTCGATCACGGTTAGTGCCCCCGGTGCGATTTCTGCCTACGACACCTATTTCTCCATAACTGACGAGTCGGAACTGGTTCCCGACGACTACGAACAGCCGGGAGTGAAGATACACGCTCACACCTACGGCTGGTCGGAGTCCTACCGCGACGATTTCATAATCTACGATTTCTGGATCGTCAACATGTCGGCGTCGGATCTGGACGACCTCTATGTCGGCTGGCACGCGGACTGTGACCTTTCCTCCGCCGAGGGAGGTTCCGGAGCCGGAGGCTTCTGGCGTGACGACAAGACCGGGTATTATCGTGACGATGCCACTCACGAATACATATCCTACATGTTTGACTCCGACAACTCTGTCGTCGCTGGTAATGACACCGGAGGGAATAAAATCCCGAAGGAGAGCACCGGCTATATCGGAACCAGACTTCTGTACTGTCCTCCGATAACCGGGTCGACCGACTCCACGGTACAGCAAGGTCACGGCTGGTGGGACTGGAACTCCGACCCCGACACCCCACAGTCGTGGTATAACCGCATCAGCGATGGGGTATGGTTGTCGGAGCCTCCCTCCCCCCACGATTTCCGTTACCTGCAGAAGTTAGGTCCTTTCACTATTCCGGCTGGTGATTCCATCCGGATTGTGTACGGTTTCGGAGTCGGAGAGGGAGTGGAGGGGCTGCGCGCCAACCTCGCCTGGGCGGCTTTCCTCTTTGACAACGATTGGCTGGGGCCCAGCGCACCGCCCTCGCCGACGGCAATAGTGCTGCCCGGCGACCGCCTAGTCGAACTCTCCTGGGACACTCTTGCGGAGGTGACCCCGGACCCGGTCAGTGGTCTGATCGATTTCGAAGGTTACCGTTTGTACAAGAGCCTGGACGGGTTGCTCTGGAGCCTGCAGGGGGATTTCGACCTCATCGACAGCATCGGCTTGAACACCGGTTTAGTCCACGGTTACACCGACTACGATGTCATCAACAACGTCACCTACTACTATGCCGTAACCTCCTACGATAAAGGCGACCCTCAAGGTGGCATTGAGTCCTTAGAGTCGGGCAAGGCCCCGGGTTACACCGCCGTTCCGGGACAGAGCATCATCACCCCCTCCGAAGAGGTTCATGCGGTCCCCAATCCCTTCGTCCCCTATTACTACCTGAAGGGTTCGTGGTACTTCGAGATCAGCAACAAGTCCGCCGCGGAGGAGAGGATTTCCTTCATCAATCTGCCCGGCCGTTGTAAGTTGCGCATTTACTCCCTGACCGGGGATTTGATCATTGAGATGGAGAACACCGATCCCTCTATCAAGGTTCTGGATTGGGATATAATCTCCATGAACCGACAGAAGGTGGTGGCGGGGATCTATCTCTTCCACGTGGAGAATATAGACGACCCCGAGGACTACGATGCTCAAGGGATTAAGACTGTCGATGACGAGACGATCGGAAAATTCGTCATCATCCGATAGGGAAAAGGCTTAAGGAGGAAAAAAGATGAGAAAACTGATAAAATACACAGTGGTGGTGGTCTTGACGGCCCTGTGGTGTCTTCCCGGTTACGGAGCCGTAACCAAGGTCGGCACCGTGGGATTCAAGTTCTTAGACATCGGGGTGGGAGCTCGTCCGTTGGCAATGGGCGAGTCCTTCGTCGCAGTGGCTGACGATGCTACCTCGCTGTTCTGGAACCCCGCCGGCATAGTCCACGTGGAGAAGTTCGAGGCCATCGCCGCTTACACCAATTGGCCCGCCGACATCCACCTTTACTCCGGCGGTGCGGTTTACAACGTACCCAATTTCGGGGCGGTGGGGCTCTCCTTTTCTAACCTTTATACCGGGGAGATGAACATAACCAGCCCGGAGTTCCCCGACGGCAGCGGCGGCACCTTCACTGCCGGGGATTGGGCCGCGGGCTTAACTTACGCCCGTTTCCTGACCGATCGTTTCAGCTTTGGAGCCACCTTCAAGCTCATCCACGAGGAGCTTTACGATTACGACGTCAACGGCTGGGCCACCGACATCGGGACATACTACGACACCGGTTACCGTTCCATCCGGATCGGGATGAGCATAATGAACTTCGGTCCGGATATGCGCTACGAGGTTGACAACGACCAGGACGGTAAGACCAGCGAGGACAAAATGGATGGTCAGGATAACGACGCTGACGGTTTGACCGACGAGGATCCTGAGGAGGCCGCCTTGCCCCTGCCCTTATCCTTCAGAGTCGGGCTGGCCATGGACGTCCTCGATATCGAGGCCAACCGGGTGACCGTTTTGGCGGAGCTGATGCACCCCTCCGATAACGAGGAGAGATATCTGTTTGGAGCCGAGTACTGGTACAGCGATATGCTGGCTCTGCG
Source organism: Candidatus Zixiibacteriota bacterium (assembly GCA_046759085.1). Lineage (GTDB taxonomy): Bacteria > Zixibacteria > MSB-5A5 > DG-27 > DG-27 > DG-27. The sequence continues at coordinate 1,933 of JBHIBM010000022.1, read as the reverse complement.
AACCGGTTACAAGGTCAACGCCGACGAGGGCGGCCTTACAGCCGGGGCCGGCATAAAGCTCATCTCCGAGGCATTGGGGTCGGTGAGCTTTGATTATGCCTTCACCGACTTCGGTCGGCTGGACCAGGTTCACCGTGGCTCCTTTAATATCTCGTTCTGAAGGTAGGAATCTGAATTGTAGATAGGTGGCAAAAGGATGAATTTTGCTAAGGCTCATTTGAAACTTATCTTTCTGGGGCTCGTATCCGTGGGGTTGCTTCTGGCGGGTTGTACCCACGAGACCACCGCCCCTCCAGGGAACCTGGCTCCGGAGACCTACGTCACCAGTTATCGGATCAACACCGACGCGGATTCCGGCAGCTACTATGAGGTGACGGTGTACTGGAAGGGTTCCGATCCCGACGGGGTGGTAGGCAGCTTTCGCTACCGGGTGACAGACCCGACCGGCGATGATACCGGCAACCTCGATAGCGCCCTCACCGATTGGCAGACGACGGGCGTCTCTGAGGTAACCTTCACTCTGCTTTTCTACGGCCAAAGGCAGGGCCCTTATCTTTTCGAGGTGGCGGCCCAGGATAACTGGGGTAATTGGGATACCACCCCGGCATCGGTCGACATCGACCGCGGAAGCTACCAGGAGGGCAATTATCTTCCCACCACCTCTTTTCTGATCAGACCTCCGGACGGAGCCCAGACCGGGCAGGGGGTCAGGTTTGTGCTGCAGGGGAGTGACATCGACGGTTCGGTGACCACCTTCGAATATATGCTGGACTACGACACCTCCTGGCATTCGGTGGCGGCGGATATGGCCTCCGAGACCGCGGAGTTGATCATAACCGGCGTAACTGCTGGAGGTCGCACTTTGACCGTCAGGGCTAAAGACAATTTTGGCGGGAACGATGCCAGCCCCATGTCGGCCAGCTTCGAGGCACTGACCACCTTCGCGCCGGAGTTCGCCTTCCCCTTCGTGGATGGCTTCTCCTATGTCGCCCCGGAGGATAATCCGGTCTTGGATACTGCCGCCATCGACTTGACCGTCGACGTCGAGTTCTACTACAGCGCCCTCGAGGAGATCTCCTACATCTTCACCGATACGACCGTGAACGACACCACCAACTGGGTCTCCAACGGCACTAACACCACCATAACTCTCACAAACCTGACCGCCAAAGATGGGTATCGCTTGTGGGTCAAGGTTGAAGACGTTGGCTCGGTGGTGACTCAACAGAAAGTGGACTTCAACCAGAAGGTTGTAAACTACGACCAGGGGATTCTCTTAGTGAACGGTGTCGATTGGGGAACCTACGGCAGCCAGATCATCAACATGTACAATGCCGAATCGACGGTCGGCGACCACAACGTTACCTGGTGGGATGTGTTCACAGTGCCGCCTGGGGCCGGCTATCCCGATAGTCTAGGAAATCCCCTGGGGATCGGCTCCATTCCCACCTGGATCTTTGACCCGCAGTATTTCACCAGCATAGTCTGGGTTGGCAATAACTACGCCGGAGATTTCCCCTTCTACGAGGAATCGGCTCCCTATCTGTTAGCGTACGTTGAGAACGGTGGCAATGTCATCTTGGGCTGCCGTTATGGACACTCTTTCTTCGATGAAGAGAGCGACGATATCGCGCCGTTGGCAGAATATTGCGGCACCAGCGACTGGTCCGGTACGGTGTCCATAACTGGCAGCAACGTCTTGGTCTCCACGACCTACGCTCCTGACATCGTCGACATAGGTCCTGGTAACGGTTCTGGCTCCGCCAGCCTGGCTCAATTCTGCCAGATCAGCGGCGCTGGGATCACCGAGGTCTTCAGCTTCGACGTCAGCGGAACCGCGATGGTAGGTGGATTCAGGGTCAACAAAGGAGGAGGTCACGGTCAATTTGTCTGGATCTCCGGACGTTCCTATCGGCTGGACACCACCGCCTCC
>JBHIBM010000021.1:0-13491 GCA_046759085.1 Candidatus Zixiibacteriota bacterium | reverse complement strand
GCTCCAGTTGGAACAGATGGAAAAAGCAGCAAGCGACTTTAAAGAACTGATTGCACTTTCGGATTCCCTCCCCGACGGCTGGCGGGATTTGGCTTTGACCTACGTCTCCTGGGACAGCACTCAGAAGGCGATCGAGGTTCTCAAGCAGGGGCTGGAGAAGGTCAGAGATAAATTCCCCCTCTACTATTTTTTGGCGATCACCTATCACCGCGAGAGAGACTACTCTCAAGCTATAGAACCCCTGAAGAAGGCCCTTGAAATTCATCCTGAAGATGCCGGAGTCAGACTATTGTTGGCGGAGGTCTACGAGTATACTGGAGACACAGACCGCGCTCTGGACATGCTGGAAGAGTTGGTCCAAGGCGATCCTGAAAATACCACCGCCGCAAATAATTTGGGTTACCTCCTGACCAATTTAGGAATCCGTTTACGGGAGGCTAAGGGCCTAATCGTAAAAGCGTTGGAAAAAGAGCCAGAAAACCCCGCTTTCCTGGATAGCTACGGCTGGGTTCTGTTCAAGTTGGAGGACCACGAAGAGGCCCAAAGACAGACCCAGAAGGCCTTAGATGGCCGTGGTGATGACCCCATAATCCTGGAACACATGGGGGACATCCTCCAAGCCCGCGGGAAACTCCACGAAGCCAGGGAATTCTGGAAAAAGGCTGCGGATTTAGATCCAGAAAACCACGAGTTGAAGACGAAGTTGGAAATAGACTGATTCCCCTTCTGCTTCTTTTGAGCATTCCTTCCCGAGTTGAATACATCAAAACATTCTCCTTAGTTTAACCAGACAGCAATCAGAGAATTGGAATCCCCTTTCCGTTGCGGATCTGATTCTGTAAGCTGTCTGTCTTTGGAAACCTAAAGCCCATACGGCTGTCCATACGGATCCGAAGGGACCCGGCCAGGGGCTGGTATGAGACACCCCGTCCGATACCCAAAGGGTCACGGATGAAGGCATCTCGTACGAGCCGTATGGCCGTGACCAACACCGGGGTTCCGGGGCAGGAATGCCCCGGCTATTCGCGCCGGGTGTTCTTGAAAATATCTTACCGGTTCTATGGGGCCGGAACAAAGAAAGGTGAGCCGTAGGGGTCGGAATTCATCCGACCCATAGGCTGGCGCTGATAAATTCACCGCCCCATGGTTCACGTGGTGTAAGATGCATACAGAAGGCCAGGCCTCCATAAACAGCTATGGTGGGGTTGAACCCCCACCCTTTGGCGGTCAGGGGTACAACCCCTGCCCGAGCTTTATGAATAGTCCACCCGTCTCCTGTTTCCTCTTTAGAAAACATCGCCGGCATTGAAGTTGCGCTTTAGGAGTGACGGAACTTCTTAAAAAGTGCGGAAGCTCCTTAAACAGTTGAGGGTCTTAGAGCTTCGATGAAACCGTAATGAAGAGCACGGCTGGTTGTTATGAAAACTTTTGCAGGCGATATGCACGCTAAGTCAAGAGGAGACAGGATTACCAGATTTTTTATTTTGGTCTCATATTGTCTGCTCTTCGCACTGATAGCCATAGTGGCCATTATCGGTCTCGGCTCGATGTCCTCGGTGGCGAGGAAGTTGGAAGAGAATCCTCGCCGTTATGCAAACCTCACCGCTCGGGGTGCCGCCGAGGCCGGAGTGTCGGCGGCGATAAATCATATCCAGTGTCATTCCTACCGGGAGGCGGGTGCACTGCCTCCCTCATCCTTTGCGGAGGGAGGACAATTCAGTGTAGTCTGGGGAAAACCAAATCTGCAGGACTCCACCGTGGAGATAACCAGCTTCGGCTTCTGCGAGAACGATGGAAAGCTGCTGGCAGAAGCCTTAGTTGATACCGTCGCTCATCTTGACTTCTTCTACCCGGAGCAGAAGGCCAAAATGCAGGACTATTACTCCTCCGGTCCGGGCCGTATCCGATAGCGCCGAGTCGCGGTCACAATCAACCTGCAGGCTCATTCTCACGCCCGCTCTCAGCTTCTGCGATTCACCTCCAAAAACGAAGCTTTCTGGCCGAATCGGTTTCCGGCTGTAGCTCGAGTGACCTCACCGCTAGCTCTCCGGAACTGAGTTTGCCCGTGAGGCGATTCCATATCGGATAAGACTGGGTGAATCGGAAAGCTTCTTCAGCCCCTCTCAGCAGAAAAAAATCTCTCCATCGATCATAGTTCCTCAAAACTGTCGTGACAAGATTGTTGCACCCAGTTGTCAAAATTTTGTTGACAAGAAAAATCGATTTAGTTATTAGTTGTTGCGAACGGATATGCACCTATACAAGTTCAGCAGAAAGCTAGATCGTTTTCAACAGGACCTCGCGACTTTCAAATCTTCGTACTCGCGCAACATCAAGGTCGCCACTCAGGAGTTGACCTCCCTGCGGGAAGTCTTCGACAGCCTGAGCGGCCTCGAGGTTAACCGCGGATCTCGGAGAAAGCTGAAGCTTCTGGACTCTCACCTGCAAAAACTGGAAAAGGAGCTGTCGGCGGCAGAGTCGGACCTCTTCGAGTCGCTGTCGAAACTCTGGCGCAACTATCTGCGAATAAAGAATCGAGCCGAGGACTTAAGCAAAGAACGACGCATCTATCGAACCCTCTATGAACTGTTGACGGTGGTCTACTCCGAAAGGAACATCCAGATCCTCCTGGACACGGTGCTGGAGTCGGCAGTTGACATCATGTCCGCGGAGTGCGGCTGCCTGGAAATCTACAACCAGGATTCCAGTCTCCAATTTAAGCTGACAAAGGATTCCACCGGAAGTGAGGTTGAGCTCAAGAACTCAAACCTCAAGCCCGCGGTCACCGAGGCGGTGCTGGCGAGCGGGAACCCGATCACGATCGGAGGTCTTTTGTCGGAATCAATCCCTTCGGGGGAGGAGAAGACCGAGGAGGAAGAAGAGCAGGCCGAAGAGAGGTCGGTCTCGCTTTTGTGTGTGCCTCTGAAGACCAACGATAAGATACTGGGGACGATTTACGTTCACCGAGATGAAGAAAATGGGGATTTCGCCGGCGCCGATTCCGAACTCCTGAGTTCCCTGGCGGAAAAGGTCGCTTTGGCAATTGAAAACCACCTTCTCTTCTCGGAACTGCAGGAAGAACAGGAGAAACTGATCGAAGACCTTCGGAAGAAATACGAATTCGAGGAGATCCTGGGAGCCTCCCCGCAGATGGCCAAGGTTCTCTCCACCGTAGCAGACATCGCCGACACCGATTCCACGGTTGTGATCGAGGGGGAATCGGGAACTGGCAAGGAGCTTCTGGCCCGAGCAATTCATTTCAATTCCGGCAGAGCCAAAAAACCTTTCATTCCCATAAACTGCGCCGCCATTCCGGAGACCTTGCTGGAATCGGAGCTGTTCGGCTACGAAAAAGGAGCCTTCACCGGGGCCGTCAAAAAGAAGCTGGGGAAATTTCAGATCGCCAACGGCGGCACTATATTCTTAGACGAGATCGGTGAGCTCTCTCCGGTGCTCCAGGTCAAGCTCTTGCGGTTTCTCTCGACTCAGGAGTTTGAACCTTTGGGCTCAACTGAGATCTTGAAATCGGACGTCCGCATTATCACCGCCACCAACAGAAATCTCAGTGAAATGATTCAAACCGGGGAGTTTCGAGAGGACCTCTACTATCGTGTTAACGTAATAAAGATAGAATTGCCCCCACTGAGAGACAGGAAAGGGGACCTCGAGTTATTGACGGAGCATTTCATTGAGAAATTCTCGAAGAGGTATGACCGCAAACTTCGCGGGATCGACGATAACGCCATGGAGACCCTCTTGAGATACAACTTCCCCGGCAACGTCCGGGAATTGGAGAACACCATCGAAAGAGCGGTTGTGCTCACCAAGGCGACCCAGATAGGTTACGGCGACCTCCCGGACTACATCAAGAGTCACAGTAACCAGGGTGATGGTGAGGTTTTCCCCAAAACCAACCGGGAATTGATGAAAACCAAGAGGGAACTGTACAGAAAGACCATCGGAGAGTTGGAGAGACGCTTTCTCCTCTCAGCGTTAGAGGAAGCCGCGGGGAACATCTCCGAAGCTGCCCGCAGAGCCCAGATGCAAAGGAAACAGTTTCAAAGGCTGATGAAGAGACACAACGTCGCCACCGCCACCCCGGAGGAGAACAAAGAAGCCGAAATCCCTGCCAAGACCTGAGTGGTGCGACGTATATGTCGCATACAAACATCCCACAGGACAAGCGATTATAATAACTCATTGGAATTTTTTGCGACAGCGATGTCGCAGTTTTATTGTGTTGCAGCCTAAAGGGTTGTGGGCGTCGGCGATAGCTTATTGACTCCGTTGACGTTATAAGGATGAGCAAGACAGCGCATTTCCGGCACAGAAATTGCATTACCAATACATGTGAGGTAATTTGCTGAGAATCATAACCTTGCTTGAATGGAGTTGAAAAAACTGCAGAGCCAGATTGTGGAGGCGGCCTTAGAGGTTCAAAAAAACATGGGACTCGGATTCCAAAAACCGGAATACAGTCAGGCTCTCGCCTACGAGTTCGACCTCCGCAAAATCGGTTACGAGAGAGAAAAAAAGATCAAGGTCCCTTACAAGGGCAGCGTTGCTGGAGAGCGCACCTTGGAGTTCGTCGTCGGTGACAGCATAATCGTTAACCTCAAAGCTGGAGAACCACTGGCCGATACCGACCTTTCTAAAATGAGGTCTCTGTTGCGCGCCACCAAGCTCGACTTGGGGCTGATCTTAGATTTCGGGAAGGAGAGCTTGAACATCAAGACCGTTAAGAAGTGAAAACTCCTCTTTTCGAAACTATGGAAGCACTAACTCAAAAAGGCTCTAAGGAGGTGAGACTCACAGGATGGTAATGAAGAGAAAGAAAGCCACCAGGAAGAAAACCGCTAAGAAAAAAACTGTAAAAAGGAAAGCCGCTAAGAAGAAAACCGCCAAGAAGAAAACCACGAGGAAGGCAGCCAAGAGGAAGAGAAGATAAAAAAGGGATTTTATCTAATTTTGGCGGTGGGAAGCTGGTACCCTATGGTGCCAGCTTTTCCTTTACTTGACAGCTCCTCCTTCAAAAAAGATATTTAGCCGAGAGGTGAAAACGTCCAAACATCGCTTCGCGTGTTACTATCTGCCGGCAATCGTTTACGCTGCGGGCATTTTCGTTCTTTCGTCAATTGCGGGACTGGCACCTCCGGAGGTGGGCTTTCGGCTCTCGGATAAGTTCTACCACTTCCTAGAATTCTCCGGTTTCGGGTTTGTCCTCATCAGAGCCTTTATTAATTCCGACTCAACGCTGCTTTCTTCCAGATCGCTTGAGAGTGCAGCTCTCCTGGGCATCCTCTATGCTTTAAGCGATGAGCTTCATCAACACTTCGTTCCCAATCGGGAGATGGAGTTCTGGGACTTCCTTGCTGATGCTGTGGGGATTCTGACGGTCTGTCTCATCTGGTGGGGCTTTAGGAGACTAAAGAAGAATTCAGGTGGTTTACGAAAGCGATAATAACAAAAAGTGCGCCTCTGGTGTCGCAGTTTCTCCCTCCCATCGATTAAGAAAAGACACCGCAGGTCATCCGGGGCATGCAGCGAATCTCCCCGGAAGTTGACAGCTTAGTCGTGTGAGTAGAGCTGCTGCTGACTGCTGTCTTTAGTCGAAAGATTTATATTGCTGTGGACGTCCAAAGTTATAAGTTTACCGATATGAAGAAAATCCCAGTCGGCATCACTGCCGGAGAGGTCTCGGGGATCGGACCGGAAGTGGTGCTGAAGTCTTTGGTCGCGAAAAAGCTCCGGAGGAGATGTCAACCCATAATCATCGGGCCCCTGGAGGTCTTGCGCACTACCGCAGAGAGCCTGGGCATAGAGGTGAGCTTAGAAGAGTACGCCTCTGGGCGAAGCCTCTTTCCCGGGGACTACGTCCCGGTAATAGATGTTGGCGAGATCAAAGCCACAGATTTCAACTTCGGTGAACCTACTAAGCTAGGTGGGAAGAGCGCCCTGGAAGCAATTATCGCCGGGGCCCAACTGGCTCAAGCCGGGATTGTCCGCGCTCTGGTCACTGCTCCAGTCTCCAAGAAAGCGATAAACGCATCCGGCCATCCCTTCAGAGGTCACACTGAGTTTTTGGCGACGCTAACGGGATCTCGAAAATTCGCGATGATGTTTGTCTCCCCGAAATTGAAAATCACGCTGGTAACCACCCATCTGCCTCTGAAAGAGGTCGCTGGTAACATCACCTCCAAAATGATAAGTGAGAAATTGAGGCTCACCATTAAAGCTCTGGAACTGCATTTCGGAATCAAAGAGCCTCGGATCGGAGTCTGCGCTCTGAATCCTCACGCCGGGGAGCAGGGGTTGCTGGGAGATGAAGAGAAGAAGGTCATTACCCCTGTCATCAGGAGGTTTAAGAGATCGGGACACTCTGTGGAGGGTCCTTTCCCCGCAGACACAATCTTTTCCGAGGATAATCTGAAGAGGTTTGACGCTTTTCTGGCGATGTATCACGACCAGGGATTAATCCCCCTGAAGATGGGTGGGGTGGGAAGATCGGTGAACGTCACCCTGGGATTGCCCTTCGTTCGTACCTCTCCAGACTTCGGTTGTGCTTTCGAAATTGCCGGAAAGGGGACTGCAGATGCGACCGGCATGACAGAGGCGATTAATCTAGCCATAGATATGTGCCGGAAGATAAGGAATCAGGGAACAGGGGACAGGAAACAGGAAACGGGGAACTCATCTATGAAGCGTTAACCCCTTTGAATTGTAGGGCGGTGAATTCATCACCGCCATTTCTGTGAACCGTGAACTGTGAACCAACCGGGGTAGCCCAGTGGCCTCTGCCACTGGGATTCCTACAGTGCCGTCCGGTGTTTCCACCTGACGGAAGACTGTCGGGAGGTCTCATGACCCGTATGGGTAACTCCCGACAGCACGACAGAGGATACTTCGGTCTAAACCGATAACGAGGAGAGCGATTTAGAAGTAGTACCAGATCGTCTCATACTGGCTGATGTTCTCGCCCAGCTTCTTCAGCTTCAGCAGGTAATCCAGGATGGGGACATCAACGCCGACATAAGACTTCTGATGCTTGATGTTCTTCTCCCAGGGGTGAAACTCATACACCCTGGAGCCGTCTGGCAGAACCGAGATCACGTCGCGATGTTGATATGCTCTCAGGTAGTTTTTGCCGAGGGCCGGAAGGTTGTAAACCGCCTCATCGGTCCGGCACAGCCCCGGCAAAAGCCGGGCCTCCTCCTTTTGCTCCTGCAGAAGCCGCGCAATCGGCACCCGGTAGTCGACGGTCTCGTCCTTGCCCTTGGTGTTGAAGGTGTAGTACGGTTCAATACCGACGCGCTTCAGCGTGCGTCGCAAGGCTGCGGCCTCAAATCGCCTCGACAGAAAGAAGGTATAGACGTTCTGGTTGTAAACATTGATGCTTTGGCGGCGCAGACGCTCTACCGCCCTGAACATCTCCGGGGTGATCTCGTAAGGATGCTCAACATGGGTGATCACCGAGACCTCCAGCTGCATCGGCTTGCGGAGTTTACCCAAAAACTCGGCCACCTGGTCGGTAATCCGCATCGGTAGAGTGACAAGCGTACGGGTACCGATACGCATTCTCTCAACGGACGGGATCTCTGCCACCTCCTCTAAGATCCAGAAGAGCTTTTCGTCCCCGAGCGCCAGGGGATCGCCGCCGGTAACTAAAACCTCATGAATCGAGGGATGGTCTCTTATCCAGGTGATCGCCTCCATAATCTTTTCATCAGAGGCCAAAGCTCCCGGGGCTAAAGCCTCATCGATCTCCCAGTTGCGCTGGCAATAGACGCATATCTGTGGGCAGGCATTGTATGGTTTCAGGATGACGATAGCTGGATAACGACGGGTCACCAGATCGATCGGGCTGGTGTCCCTCTCAAGCATGAAGTCGAACGAACAGTGTGGCTTCCCCCTGTTCGTCGCCATGCACTCCACATAAACCGCAGACGGTATCACCTGGGCGCGCACCGCCCGGTCGCGCCTCTTGCGATTTTCGTCCATCAACGACAGATAATAGGGCGTTATTCCGAACGGCAGCCGGGCTTCCTCTGCCAGCTTCAAACCCCCTTTTTCGGATTTAGACAGAGGGATCAAATCATTTAGCTGCGTCGGCTTCTTAATAACGTTTGTCAGATGCCACCCCCAGTCATCCCAATCGGAGGCATTCCCGCCCAGTTGGGAGAGCACTTTTTCCCGCCGTTTTCGTCTGTATTCGATTACTTTCTCCTCCAGACCGTGCCTGAATCTCGACATCTGCTTCTCAATGTCCTCCCAGAGTTTGTCCAGCTCAGTCGACCGGGCCGTGGCAGCCTCCCGGCCTTCGAGTTCCGGGCTGATCAAAAAGTCACCGGGAGCAGTGCCCGGTCCTTCCCCCTTCATACCCAGAAACAGGTGATACATCTCGGCATAAAAACCCTCCTGGAGATCAGAGCGAGGCACGTCTCTGGCGATATCATGTAGTGCTTGCATCACGCTGAAATCGGCTAGCTTGTCAGATCTTTGCTTGATGATGCTTTTGAGCGTCCTGCTGCAGTCTCTCACTCGAACGATCCTGCCCTCAAAGAGCGTGGCCTCGACGGCATAGGTATCTAGCTCATTGGTAGTGATCTGTCTATGCAGACGTTCCCTGGCGACTTCCAGCTCAACAACGCCTGAGATACGGGCAAAAGCCTCCCCGGCGGCTTCTCTCAGCACCTCCAGATTGTAGCTGGATAGTCTCTCCACCTTTGCCATAACTACACCTCCCGGAGACGACACGAGGTTAGTATATTTAAGTTAACGAATATGACTCATCTGCGCAACTGTTAGATGACGCTTTTCGCCGATAGTTCTCACGGTGGTCTCAGGTGATTCTCACATCGGTTTGTGTCACCACCTCTAAGGAGGAGGACAACCTCCTAACTGAGTGATAGCCTTGTAGATAGGTCCATCGTGAGGAGTATCAAGCTATAGATAGGTGTCTTGACGGCAACGACCCAGTCGGTGGGCTGAAATTGACTTGACAGGGGACGATAATTAAATATATTTGTCAGGCAGCGCGGGAGTAGCTCAGCTGGTAGAGCACAACCTTGCCAAGGTTGGGGTCGCGGGTTCAACCCCCGTCTCCCGCTTATTCGGAGGTCGGGTGAGCCTGAAAAGGCATTAAGGAGGAAGCTACAGGACTGCTTTCATCTCCCGATCCCTTGATCTGAAGGCGGCTTAGCCAAGTGGTAAGGCGGAGGTCTGCAAAACCTCTATTCTCCGGTTCGAGTCCGGAAGCCGCCTCTTTTTTTACATCTGAATCCCCCCATAGAAGATAAAATATGACCCCGACCGGCATCACTGGCGAGTTAGTTGAGCCATTCGGTGCAGGGAATAACACCAACTTAAACCCCCACGGATTCATAAAGTTTCACTTTGAGTTGTCGATTAGCTAAAGTGAGATACAACCGCTCTCAATGGGATGGAGCTTGACTCACTCTCATTGAAGGTAGGGCAGAAGAGCTAATCCAGACGATGTAAAATCAATGTTACTTGCGGGGGCAGAACAGTCTCTTCATCTGGAGAAGGACATCCACCAACAGAAGAAGCTCTGTTTCTCATTGGTGACCAAAGCAGGAAAATGATCGATCTCCATGCCCATATCATACCCGGAGTGGACGACGGTGCGAAAGACTTAGACCTCTCCCTGGAGATGTTGAGGCAAGCTTACGATTATGGTGTCACCACAGTGTGTGCTACCCCCCATCTCTGCGGAAAGGTTGACCCACAGCTTGGGCGGAAAATCTTGTGTTCCTTCGATCTTCTGAAAAGAAGGACCTCAGAAGATGGGATTGAAATAGAGCTGATCTTAGGTTCAGAGATACATATTCAGCAGGACCTCCAGGGGTGGGAAAACTATCCCTTCTTCACCTATGACGACAACAAGAAATACCTCCTCTTGGAGCTACCTCTGGGGATTCTCCCGGCGGACCTGGAGACGGTGGTCTTCGATCTGAGAATGGAAGGTCTTGTTCCCATAGTAGCCCATCCCGAAAGAAACATAGTCACTGATTCTCATTTCTTAAAAATGGAGAGACTGAGAGATTTGGGCGCTTTGCTTCAGGTCAACTCAGGGAGCCTTTTAGGTTATGGTGGCAAGAGATTAAAGAAGATAACAGAAAGGCTCGTTCGAACCGGACTGGCCACCCTGGTGGCCAGCGATGCTCATGACCAGAACACCAGATCATTCAGATCCTTAGCTGGCGTTCTTCCCGAAATCGAAAGGTTGTTGGGGAAGGAGGCTGCCTTCAGGTTGATGTATGAGAATCCAAAAAGGATAATAGCGGGCGAAAGAATGGAGAACGACCAGTGCAGCCTGCCCGCAGAGGAGTACACAACTCACTTGTCGGCTGACACTCTAAGATAAGAGAAAAAGGAGCTAAGACTATGAGAGTTAAAAAGGTTCTGTCTTTGGGGATGACCTTCTATCTGATTCTGTTTCATTTTTTGATGACCAGTCTAGCTGACACTGAGAACGAGCCTGACATTTCACCTAAAGAGGCTCCTCGGTATCGTCTTGCCCTGGGGGCGGATAATGAGCTTTTGATGCAGGTTAACGTCTGGGGTGAAGTCAAGAACCCGGGCACACTTCAGGTTCCAGACAATACAGATCTCATCTCCCTTCTTTCCTTTGCCGGGGGTCCCACCGAGAGCGCCAAGCTCAGCGGTGTCAAGCTGATCAGGAGCTTTTCCCCGAGAAAAGAGGTACAGATAATAAACGTGGAGAAATATCTGAAAAAAGGGAATCACGAAGAGGTCCCGATAATCAAGCCTGGAGATACAATTGTGGTTCCCAAAAGCAGCTTTCACAGCCTCACCAGATTCGTCTCCTTCCTTTACAACGTGGCCGTGATCGCCAGCGTCATACACATCTATACCAGGTAGAAAAAGGGGTGCAAATTGAACCAGCCGGAAAGAAAACAGCTCGATCTTTCTGATTATCTCCAGATTTTCCGAAGACAAAGAGGAATTCTGATCGTAACCTTTCTGGCAGTCTTCATGTCGGCTGCTATCTTCTCCTTCACCACCGTCCCACTTTATGAATCCAAGACCACCCTGATGATAGAGGAGGAGAGCGGAGTCAAGAAGGAGGTATTCGAGGTTACCAGTTTCATCAAGCGCGAGACTAAGATAAAAAACCAGGTAGAGATATTGGAATCCAGAACCTTGGCAGAGGCTGTGATCCGGGCCGTTTTAGCCTCTCCCTTCAGAGAACGGTGGATCTGGAAGGAGTCCAATGAAGGAAAAGAGGGAATGAAAATGAGCTCCATGGTGGAGAGGTTACATAACAGTATGGAAATAATTCCCATACGCGACACCGATATAATCGAAGTCAGGGTAACCGCTCCCGATCCAGAGTTAGCAGCATTTTTGGCCAACACCCTTGCCGACCAATATCATAAAAAGAGCTTAAGGTCCAGCCGGGGGGAGATAACCGAGGTCAGGGAGTTCTTGGAGGGACAACTTGCCAATATTCAAGAGGAACTACGGGAATCGGAGGAAAAGCTCAAAGGGTACAAGCAAGAGAAGGGGATAGCAGCCCTGTCTGAGGAGACAGAGGAGCTGGTTAGGCAATTAGCTACATTTGAAGCATTGTACAATGAAGCCAAAACCGACCTCAATGCCCAGGAGAAAAGATTAAGCTACATGAGAGAACAGCTCGCTGAGAGGAAGAGTCACTTGGTCGATGATATCGCCCGGATCTCCAGTCCTTTGATTCAGGAGTTGAGAAAGAAAATGGCCGAGCTGGAAGGTATAAGGGCAAATTATATCGCTCAGGGCTTCTCCAAGGAACATCCCAAGATGCAGGAGATTATGAATCGGACAGAGGATATCAAGAGGAAGTTGATCTCTGAGAGCACCGAGCTGGCATCTACTGAACTTTCATCCTCAGATCCGCTGAGTTACTCTCAAGACTTAGTTGAGAAAATTCTATCCATTGAGATTGAGACCCAGTCTTTATCTGCCAAGACCAATGCCCTGAGAAGGGTGGTGGACACTTACTCCCGGCAGCTCAATTCACTTCCGGAGAAAAGCCTGGAGCTGGCTCGGCTGGAGCGCAACGCCAAAGTGGGTGAGAATATCTACTTGATGTTGAAGGAAAAATATGAGGAGGCAAAGATCAAGGAGGCCGGCCAGATCGGAAATGTGAGAATCATTGATATTGGCTTACCCCCGGAGAAACCAATAAGACCCAAAAAGAAACTGAACCTGGCCTTAGGGGGTGCTTTAGGTCTACTTTTAGGTATAGGCCTGGGCCTTCTAAGGCAAAGGCTGGATGTCTCCATTCGGACCATCGAGGATATGGAAAATCTGGGGCTTCCTTCTCTGGGCTCTATCCCGGTCATCAGTGAGGATGGGGATAGGAAAAAAAGAGAATCCCAAAAAAGTAACTCCCAGATTACCGAAGTAAAGAGGATCGCCTCCAACCTGGTAACCCATTTTGAGCCCAAATCACCAATCTCAGAGGCATATCGAGCAATAAGGACCAACATTCAATTCACCAGATCGGGAAATCCCCCGAAAACGGTTCTCGTAACCAGCTCCGGCCCCAAGGAGGGAAAATCAACCACGGTAGCCAACTTGGGTATAACCTTGGCTCAGATGGGGATTCAGACTCTCCTGGTTGATTGCGATCTACGAAAACCTGTTCTCCACTCCATCTTTGAACTGGAAAAGGAAAAGGGGCTGACCCATTATCTGGTGGGCAAAGCAGAGAGGGATGAAATTGTGAAACCAACTCTGGTAGAGAATCTATCTTTGATCACCTGTGGAATCCTGCCCCCCAATCCCTCCGAGCTTTTGGGGTCAAAGAGAATGTCGCGGTTAGTGCAGGAGCTGAAAAACGAGTTTGAGATGATCCTCTTTGACTCCCCTCCGGTCATAGCTGTCACCGATGCGACAGTCCTTTCCACCATCCTGGATGGTGTGATCCTTGTGATCTCCTCCGGCGAGATATCAGAAGATGCAGTTTTGAGAACCACCAGTCTTTTGAACAATGTGAGCGCTAAGCTTCTGGGCGGGGTCTTAAATAAAGTTAATCTTGAAAGCAGCTATGGCTCCTATCACTATTACTACCACTATTACTACGGAGATCGCAAGAAGAAGATAAAAAGGAGAAGAAAAGATGAGGAAAAAGAAGAGGTAACAGCCCCTCCCGATATTGTGGGAGCAAAACAGTCCTGATTGAAAGGATCCATCCTTCGAGAGAAATCTAAATTTTAAAAAAATGAACAAAGGGGGAAAAGCGGGCCCTCCAGTCCGGTCGGAAGATCCCACTGCGTGGGCAAAACCGGACAGTATGTTAGATTATTATCAGAGGCTCAAGCGAGATGTCTTTTCAAAGACCGCCAAGAATTCATTCCTGGTATTGGGTGGGAATATCTTCACTCAGGGATTGTCCTTCTTGGTTACAGTTATTATTGCCAGGACTCTGGGCCCATCTGACTACGGGATATTTGCGGTCGCTTATAT
>JBHIBM010000020.1:0-13883 GCA_046759085.1 Candidatus Zixiibacteriota bacterium | reverse complement strand
TCACCGTTTACGCCGACAAATCCTTCACTTTTATCACCAAGACCCCGCCGGCAGCTGTCCTCTTAAAGCGGGCCGCCGAAGTGGAGAAGGCTTCGGGGGAACCGAACCGGGTCAAGGTCGGCGAGGTCACCCAGAAGCAGTTGCGTGAGATCGCCGAGACCAAGATGCCGGATCTGAATGCCGCCTCCGTGGGGGCCGCGGAGAGAATCATCGCCGGAACCGCCCGGAGCATGGGGATCGAGGTAATTCCTTAGGCATTAGCCGAACCGAAAGCGAGTTTCCGATATGAAAAGAGGCAAGAAATATCGTCAAGCTAAAGAGGCCAACCCTGGCGGAAACACTTACACCGTCGCAGAGGCCATCACCAAGGTCAAGGAGAGCGCTTACGCCGACTTCGACGAGACCGTGGAGCTCTCTCTGCGGTTGGGTGTCGATCCCAGACACGCCGACCAGATCGTGAGGGGGACGGTGGTGATGCCCAATGGGACTGGCAAGAAGGTAAAGGTGCTGGTGCTCACCAAGGGCGACAAGGAGAAGGAAGCAAAGGAGGCCGGCGCAGACTTGGTCGGCGGGGAAGACTACATCGAGAAGATCAAGGAGGGCTGGCTGGAGGCCGACGTCATCATAGCTACCCCGGATATGATGGCCCAGGTGGGCAAACTGGGAAAGATCCTGGGACCGCGGGGACTGATGCCCAATCCCAAATCGGGAACCGTCACCATGGAGGTTAGCAAGGCGGTCAGAGATTTTAAAGCCGGGAAAATCGAATACCGGGTTGACAAGGCCGGCAACATCGGTGCGCCCGTGGGTAAGGTCTCCTTTGACGCCGAGAAGTTGTTGGAGAATCTGAAGGTCTTCTTCGAGGCCATAATGAGGGCTCGACCAGCCGCCGCCAAGGGAACCTACCTCAAGTCGGCGACTATATCGTCCAGCATGGGCGTCGGTTTCCGATTGGATACCCAGGACATAATAGCCTTTATTCGATAGTTTTCACAGGCGAGAAGCCCGGGAGTCAAGATGCCACCAAAGTGGAAGACGGAGAAGGTTAAAGAGCTTGCCGAGGGATTTCGGAACCATGAGAACGTCTTTTTGACCGACTTCACCGGTCTGGGAGTGGGGGAGTTCACCGATCTTCGGCGCAGACTGCGAGAGGTCCAGGCCCGATATCAGGTTGCCAAAAACAGCCTCATCCTCCGGGCGGCCAAGGAGGTGGGCTACGACTTCTTAGAGGCGCACCTGACTGGCCCCACCGGATTAGTCTTCGCCTCCGAAGAGGCCAATCTTCCCGCGAAAATCCTGTTGGACTTTTATAAGAGCGGCGAGAAGCCGAAGTTGAAGGCCTTTCTTCTGGAGGGGAGGTTTTACACCTCTTTGGATGATTTCAAGACCGTCGCCAGTCTGCCGACCCGGCAGGAGTTGTTGGCCAGACTTGTGGCGGGAGTGGAGGCTCCGGTAAGCAACCTCATCGCGAACATTCGGTCTTTGTTTCAACAGCTAGTCTCCACCGTAGACTCAGTCGCCCAGAGCAGAAAAGCGGAGGAGTAGGGAAAAGATTCAGGGAGTTTTGAAGTCTGATCCCTCCGAAGCTGGCGAGGAATATAGCATTTATCGACGGAATTGAGAAATAGGAGTCATTAATCTGATATTGCAGGAGATGTCAAAGTGGCTAAAGTGGCTAAAGCGGTTAAAGTCGACGAGGTTTTAGAGACCATAAAGAGCATGACCGCCATGGAGCTGGCGGATTTGAGCAAGAGGATGCAGGAGGAATTCGGGGTTACTCCCGCGGTGGCGGTGGCGGGTATGGCGGCGGCGCCTGGAGCCGCCGAGCAGGCTCCGGCGGAGGAGAAGACTACCTTCGACGTTGTTCTCTCTGCGATCGGGGATAAAAAGATTCAGGTGATCAAGGTGGTCCGAGAGCTGACCAGTCTGGGTTTGAAGGAGGCCAAGGAGGTGGTCGATAACGCTCCCCGGGCGGTGAAGGAGGCGGTGTCCAGGGAGGATGCCGAAGCCGCCAGAGACAAGCTCCAGGAGGTGGGAGCGACGGTGGAGCTGAAATAGATCCCGACTCTGCACCGAGTCCGGTGAAGTCGAAACGATCTTTTTTGTGCGGGGAGTAAAAAGAAGGTGGCAGGAAAAAAGCTGATCCAGAGAAGATCCTTTTCCAAGCTGAAAACGCCGGCGGAGATGCCGCACCTCCTGGAGGTGCAGATTCGCTCCTACGAGGAATTTCTGCAGCCGCAGGTGGAGCCGGAGAAAAGGGAGAAGAGGGGGCTACAGGCGGTATTTGAGAGCATTTTCCCCATTACCGACGTGCACGAGAACTCCATTCTGGAATTCCTCAAATACACTCTGGGGAGACCTCGTTATACCATTGCAGAGTGCCGCGAGAGGAATATGACTTATGCGGTGCCCCTCAAAGCCACTCTGAGACTGATATCCAAGGCCTCCGGGGGTTCCAAGGAGGTGAAAGATGTCATCGAACAGGAGGTTTTCCTGGGGGAGCTTCCTCGGATTACGCCTCAGGGAACTTTCATAATTAACGGAGCCGAGAGGGTGGTCGTCAGCCAGTTACACCGTTCCCCGGGGGTGTTTTTCGACGAGGAGATCCACCCCAACGGGAAGCGGCTCTTCTCCGCCAGGATCATCCCCTACCGGGGCAGTTGGGTGGAGTTCGAGATGGACATCAACGACTGTCTTTACGTTCATATCGACAGCCGCCGCCGTCTCCCCGCCACCACTCTCCTGAGGGCTTTGGGGTACTCCGATGGAAGGGAGATTCTGGGGCTCTTTTACCCGGTGGAGGCGGTGTCCACCTCCAGCAGGAAACTAAAGGTGGGGGAGTTTCGTCTGGCTGAGACCCTGGCTCACCCCGAGACCGGAGAGGTTTTGACTGAAGTTGGAGAGGTTCTCACCGAGGAGGTCTTAGACAGAATCAAGGAGTTCAAAATCTCCAAGGTTGCAGGCTTCTTCATCGACCCTCAGAGGGAAGCGGCCGTCATCCCCAACACCTTCAAGAAAGACACCACCTCCTCTGAAGAGGAGGCTCTATTCAAGATATACGCCCTGATGCGTCCCGGGGACCCTCCCACCATTGAGCTGGCGCGAGCCTTGCTCGAGAGGATGTTCTTCAATCCCAAGAGGTACGACCTCGGGGAGGTGGGGCGTCATATGATCAATCGGCGCTTGGGCCTCGATACCCCTCTGGACCAGACCACCCTGACCCGAGAAGATTTCATCGTCATCATAAGATACCTCCTGAAGCTTAGAGCTGGCCAGGGGGAGCTGGATGACATCGACCATCTCGGCAACCGTCGGGCGCGCTCCGTGGGGGAACTTTTGGCCAATCAGTTCTCGGTGGGGTTATCGAGGATGGCTCGCACTATCCGGGAGAGAATGAGCCTGAAGAGCAGGGAAGGGATAACCCCTCACGAGTTGGTCAACGCCCGCACCGTCTCCGCGGTGATTGTTGCCTTTTTCGGCTCAAGTCAGCTCTCCCAGTTCATGGACCAGACCAATCCCCTGGCGGAGTTGACTCACAAGCGGAGGCTATCCGCTCTGGGGCCGGGAGGTCTTACCCGGGAGCGTGCGGGATTCAAGGTCCGAGACGTCCATCACACCCACTACGGTCGTATGTGCCCGATTGAGACCCCGGAGGGTCCCAATATCGGTCTCATCGCCTCTTTATCGACTTACGCTCGGATCAACTCTTACGGGTTCTTGGAGACACCATACCGGAAGGTCATCCGCGGACGGGTCACCGACCAGATCGAGTATCTCACCGCCGACACCGAGGACCATTACATAATTGCCCCGGCGAATGAGCCTCTGGATTCTAAGGGACACTTCGTCAACAAACGGGTTCAGGCCCGCCACCGGGGTGATTTTCCAGAAGTGGCCCCTGACGAGATCGACTATATGGACGTCTCCCCAGAGCAGTTGGTTTCGGTCGCTGCCGCTCTGATCCCCTTTCTGGAGCACGACGATGCCAACCGAGCCCTCATGGGTTCCAACATGCAACGTCAGGCAGTTCCCCTTCTGACCACCGAGGCCCCTATCGTCGGCACCGGGGTTGAGGCCAAAGTTGCCGGCGATTCCGGAGCCGTAGTGATCACCAAAAGGGAGGGGCTGGTGGAGTACGTTGACTCCAGCAAGGTAGTAGTCCGACCCACCAGGAAGGGGCCCGAAGATCTCGATCTTTTGGAATTCGACGAGTACCCTCTGATCAAATTTCACCGTTCCAACCAGGACACTTGTATCAATCAGCGCCCCTTTGTGGAGGTTGGCGATCGGGTCGAGGCCGGATCGCCGATCGCCGATGGTCCCGCCGTGAACCGGGGGGAGTTAGCCTTGGGTGCTAACATCCTGATGGGCTTTTTGCCCTGGAGGGGGTACAACTTCGAGGACGCCATCATCGTCTCCGAGAGGTTGGTGGGGTCCGATAAGTTCAGCTCCATTCATATTGAGGAGTTTGAACTTCAGGTCCGGGACACCAAGCGCGGTGCCGAGGAGCTCACTCGTGAGAT
The DNA here is from genome assembly GCA_046759085.1 of Candidatus Zixiibacteriota bacterium. Lineage (GTDB taxonomy): Bacteria > Zixibacteria > MSB-5A5 > DG-27 > DG-27 > DG-27. The sequence goes on along the minus strand of JBHIBM010000020.1, from coordinate 9,360 downwards.
TCCCAACGTATCCGAGGAGGCGGTAGCCAATCTGGACGACAGGGGGATTGTACGGACCGGGGCGGAGGTCGAAGCTGGCGACATCCTGGTGGGGAAAATCACCCCCAAGGGGGAGACCGAGCTCTCCCCGGAAGAGAAGCTCTTGAGGGCCATATTTGGTGAGAAGGCCGGGGACGTCAGAGACGCCTCTCTGAAGGCCACCCCGGGGATGAAGGGGGTGGTCATCAGCACCAAGGTTTTCTCCCGAAAGGAGAGAAGCGAGGAGGCCAAAAAGTCTGAGAAGCAGGAGATCGCTAACCTGAGGAGGAGAAACCGCAGGGAGGAGGAACAGATACTGGGAAACGTCCGGCGTCGTCTGGAGCAGCTGCTCGCTGGACAGGTCTCAAGGACTGTCAGGCTGGCCTCCGAGGGGTCGGTGGTGTTCCGCTCCGGTCATAGATTCAGGGAGGGAAGCTTCCAGGAGGTAGACCCCTTGGATCTAAGTATCGAGAAGGGGATCTGCGAAAATGAGCGCCTCAATTCCAAGGTCCGCGTCTTCTTGAAGAGGGCCCGCAATTCTCTCCAGGACAAGAGGAGCCAACTGGAGGTGGAGATCGAAAAGGTGGTCAGGGGGGTGGAGCTGCCGCCGGGTGTGGTTCAATTGGTGAAAGTCCTGGTGGCGACCAAAAGGAGACTCTCGGTGGGGGATAAGATGGCGGGCCGTCACGGGAATAAGGGGGTGGTGGCCAAGGTGGTTCCGGAGGAGGACATGCCCTATCTCCCCGACGGTCGCCATCTGGAGATGATCTTAAACCCTCTGGGGATTCCCTCCCGCATGAATGTCGGACAGCTTCTGGAGACCCACCTGGGTTGGGCTTCTCACGAGTTGGGGGAGCATGTCTCCTCTTCGGTTTTCGATGGGGCTAGCCTGAAGGAGGTGAAAGGGACGCTCAAGCGTGCGGGCTTGCCGGAATCCGGGAAGTCTAAGGTTTGTGACGGGCGCACCGGAGAACCCCTGGACCGTGAGATCACCGTGGGTTACATGTACATGATGAAGCTCTCCCATCTGGTCGACGACAAAATCCACGCTCGCTCCATTGGGCCTTACTCTCTGGTTACGCAGCAACCTCTGGGGGGTAAAGCTCAGTTCGGAGGTCAGAGATTTGGGGAGATGGAGGTGTGGGCTCTGGAGGCCTATGGTGCCGCTTACACCTTGCAGGAGATTCTCACCGTCAAATCTGACGATGTCGCCGGACGGAGCCGCATCTATGAAGCCATCGTGAAGGGGGAAAACCCCCCAGAGCCGGGAGTCCCTGAATCCTTCAATGTTCTGGTGAAGGAACTCCAGTCTCTGGGGTTGGATGTGGAGCTGATTGAGAAGTGAACCTCTCAAGTTGTGGCGACAAAAAAGCGAGGTTTAACCGATTTTGCGGTCAGGCGTCTATCGAGAGTGATTGAGAGGGACTTTTCTTCTCTCTCCAGACCGATTTACCACCTACTTAAAGAGGAGTGGTTATAAGTGGTCGAGAAAATCTTAAAACCTCCCAGAAAGCCCTCCGATTTCAGGGCTATTAGGATCCAGCTGGCCTCCTCAGAGGTGATCCGCGGCTGGTCCTTTGGGGAGGTCACCAAGCCGGAGACCATCAACTATCGTTCCTTCAAACCGGAGAGGGACGGTCTTTTCTGCGAGAGGATCTTCGGCCCGGTAAAAGACTGGGAGTGCAACTGCGGAAAATATAAGCGGATCCGCTTTCGCGGCATCGTCTGTGACCGCTGTGGGGTGGAGGTCACGCAATCCAAGGTGCGTCGGGAGAGGATGGGACAAATCGAATTGGCGGTACCGGTAGCTCATATCTGGTTCTGGCAAGCGGTGCCCTCCCGCATGGGGTATCTTCTGGATTTGTCCGCCAAGGAATTGGAGCGGGTATTATACTATCAGTCCTATATCGTCATCGATCCCGGCAACACCTCCCTCAAATACAAACAGCTGATCTCCGAGGAAGAATACCTGGATTTGGAAGAGAGCGGCAAGCAGTTCGAGGCCAAGATGGGTGCGGAGGCCGTTTGCGAGCTGCTGTCCCAGATCGACATCGAGGAGCTCTCGGTTTCTCTGCGGGCCCAGGTCAAGGTGGAAACCTCCGTGCAGCGCAAGAAGGACAATCTGAAGAGGTTGCGAGTGATCGAGGCTTTCAGGCAGTCCAAGAACTCTCCGGAGTGGATGATACTGGGGGTGATACCGGTCATTCCCCCGGATCTGCGTCCCCTGGTTCCCTTAGAGGGAGGGCGTTTCGCCACTTCAGATCTGAATGACCTCTATCGCCGGGTGATAAATCGCAACAATCGTTTAAAGAAGCTTATAGAGATCCGGGCCCCGGAGGTGATCCTCCGCAACGAGAAGAGGATGCTCCAGGAGGCCGTGGACGCTCTCCTGGATAACGGCCGGCGGACCAGCTCGGTGCGCGGTGATTCCCGTCGCCCCTTAAAATCGCTCTCCGACCTCCTCAAGGGGAAACAGGGGAGATTTCGCCAGAACCTTCTGGGAAAGAGGGTGGACTATTCCGGGCGCTCCGTCATCGTGGTCGGCCCGGAGCTGAAGCTTCACCAGTGTGGACTCCCGAAGAACATGGCTTTGGAGCTTTTCAAGCCTTTCATCATTCAGAAGCTGGAGGCCAAAGGTTACGTTCAGACTGTCAAAACCGCGAAGAAACTGGTGGAGAGAGAACGCCCGGAGGTCTGGGACATCTTAGAGGAGATAATCAAGGACCACCCGGTACTTCTGAATCGTGCCCCCACCTTACATCGCCTGGGCATCCAGGCCTTCTACCCGGTTTTGGTGGAGGGGAAGGCCATCCGTTTGCATCCCTTGGTGTGTGCGGCCTTCAACGCCGACTTCGACGGCGACCAGATGGCGGTCCACGTCCCTCTGTCCTTCGAGGCCCAGCTGGAATCGAGGCTTCTGATGCTCTCGGTGAACAATCTGCTCTTGCCCGCGAATGGTCGGCCGATTGCGGTCCCCAGTCAGGACATGGTCTTGGGTTGCTACTATCTCTCCAGGGAGCGTCCCAAGGATAAGGGGGAGGGGAAAGCTTTCTGTTCGCCGGAGGAGGTGATTGCGGCTTACGATGTGGGGAGCGTCGGTTTACACGCCAAAATCCGTGTCCGCCTGGAGGGACACAAGAAGCTGGTGGAGACCACCGCGGGGCGGGTTATCTTCAACCAGATTATCCCTCAGGAGCTCGGATACTTCAACGAACTTGCCACCAAGGACAAGTTGGAGAAACTGGTTGCCCGCTGCTATCGAGTCTTGGGAAGCCTGCGCACCGCCCTGTTTTTGGATCGCCTCAAGGATCTCGGCTTCGAATATGCCACCACCTCCGGGGTCACGGTGGGGATCGACGATATCGCCATCCCCCCGGAGAAGGATTCTATGATTCGGTCTGCTTACAAGGAGGTCGACAGAATTCGCAAGCAGTACGAGAGGGGATTGATCACCAACGGTGAGAGATATAATAAGGTAATAGACACCTGGACTCACACCACCAACGAGATGGCGGAGGTGATGTTCGAAAACCTCCGGGAAGACAACCAGGGTTTCAATCCCATCTTTATGATGGCGGACTCCGGGGCTCGGGGCTCTAAAGACCAGATCAAACAGTTAGCGGGGATGCGGGGGCTCATGGCCAAACCCCAGAAGAAGATCACCGGCCAGATCGGGGAGATAATAGAATCCCCAATCACCGCCAACTTCCGGGAAGGGCTGACGGTGCTGGAGTATTTCATCTCCACTCACGGAGCCAGGAAAGGTCTGGCCGACACCGCCTTGAAGACCGCCGACGCCGGCTATCTCACTCGCAGGTTGGTCGATGTTGCCCAAGACCTCATCATCACCGAGCAGGACTGTGGGACCATCATGGGCGTCAACATTGGAGCTCTCAAGGAGGGGGAAGAGATCATACAGTCTCTGCAGGACCGCCTCCTGGGACGAGTGACCTTAGAGGAGGTTTACAATCCCCTCACAGACGAACTCATTGTCGCCACCGGAGAGGAGATAACGGAGGAGGCTGCCGAGGCCATCGAGGAGAGCGGAATTGAAAGCGTTCTCATCCGTTCGGTTTTAACCTGCGAATCCCGAAGGGGGGTCTGTGCCAAGTGTTACGGGCGCAATCTCGCCTCCGGCAGGATGGTCACCTTGGGAGAGGCGGTGGGAGTGGTCGCGGCTCAGAGCATTGGTGAGCCCGGCACCCAGTTGACCCTGCGCACCTTCCACATCGGCGGGACCGCTGCCAGAATCGCGGAGCAGTCCAAGGTGACTGCCAAAAGCGACGGGTTTGTGAGCTTCGAGAGCCTGAAGACCGTGACCAACGCAGACGGTGAGAAGGTGGTGATCAGCCGCAACGGCGAGATCTACCTCAAGGATGCGGAGGAGAGAATCCGCTATCGCTACTCGGTTCCCTACGGCGCCACCTTGAAGGTCAAAGACGGGAATGAGGTCGAGAAGGAAACCAGCATCTTCGAGTGGGACCCTTATACCAACACCATCATTTCCGAGGCCGGGGGGAAAGCTCACTTCTCCGATCTTATCGAGAATCTCACCTTCAGAGAGGAGCTTGATGAAACCTCCGGATTGCGCCAGAGGGTCATCATCGAGCAGAGGGAGAAGGCCCTCCGACCCCACATTCATATTAGAGGCTCCGGGGGGAGACGGGTGGCCTCCTATCCGATGCCGACCGGAGCTCATCTGGCGGTGCACGATGGTGACAGCGTTCACGCCGGCACTATTCTGGCGAAAATTCCCAGGGAGATCTCCAAGACCAGAGACATCACCGGAGGGCTCCCGAGGGTCGCCGAGCTTTTTGAGGCCCGTCATCCTAAAGAGCCCGCCGTCGTCTCCGAGATCGACGGCGTGGTCGAGTTCGGCAAGATAGTGAGGGGGGCCCAGCAGATAATCGTCCACGGTGACCAGGGGGAGGTCAAGGAGTATCTGATACCTCACGGAAAGCATATGCGCGTCCACGGAGAAGACCGGGTCTCCGCCGGAGAGAGACTTTGCGAAGGCCCCATAGATCCTCACGACGTCTTAAAGATCAAGGGAGTCAATGCGGTTCAGGAATATCTCTTAAACGAAATTCAGGAGGTGTATCGTCTGCAGGGAGTGAAGATAAACGACAAACATATTGAGGTCATCGTTCGCCAGATGCTGCAGAAGGTGAGAGTGGAGGATGTGGGCGACACCGATTTCTTGGAGGGGGAACAGGTCGATAAGATCCGCTTCCAGGAAGAGAACGAGAGAGTGTTGGCTGAAGGCGGGGAGCCGGCCACTTTCCAGCCTATGCTTCTGGGGATCACCAAAGCCTCTTTGTCCACGGATAGCTTCATCTCTGCCGCCAGCTTCCAGGAGACTACCCGGGTCCTGACTGAAGCCGCGGTTCACGGAAAGACGGATACGCTTTTAGGGTTGAAAGAGAATGTGATCATTGGACGACTCATTCCCGCCGGGACCGGCTTGGAGGTCTACCGGAATGTTGAAATTCTGGAGGAGGAGATCCCTGCCGAGGCCGAAAAGGAGGTAGAGGCAATAAAATAATACTTGACTTTTGCGGACAAAACCATAAAATGAGCGTTTGCTAAAGAATTCGAGATTTCGGTTTTAGTTGTTGGAGGTCTTTTGCCGACTATAAGTCAATTGGTGAGGAAGGGAAGAAAGCTGGCGCTTTCCAAAACCGACGCTCCCGCTTTGACCCGGTGCCCCCAGAGGAGAGGAGTGTGCACCAGGGTTTACACCTCCACTCCTAAGAAGCCCAACTCTGCTCTGAGGAAGGTGACCAGGGTACGCCTCACCAACGCGATGGAGGTAACCGCTTACATCCCTGGGGAGGGACACAATCTCCAGGAGCATTCCATCGTCCTGATTCGCGGTGGCCGAGTGAAAGATCTCCCCGGGGTTCGCTATCATATCATTCGAGGCACTCTCGATACCGCCGGGGTGGAGGATAGAAAAAAGAGCCGCTCCCGATACGGAGCTAAGAAGCCCAAGAAGTAGACAATGACACCGTTTCATCTCTGAGGTTGTTAGGTTCATGCCCAGAAGAAAGACTGTTACCAAAAGAGAGTTGGCCACGGACCCGAAGTACGATAGCCTCCTCGCCGCCCAGTTCATCAACGGTTTGATGCGGCGGGGGAAAAAGAGTCTGGCGGAGAAGATCTTCTATCGAGCCATAGACATCATCCACCAGAAGACCGGGCAGCCGGGGATGGAGGTTTTCCAGAAGGGGGTCAACAACGTGAAGCCCTATTTGGAGGTGAAATCCCGAAGGGTGGGCGGAGCCACTTATCAGGTGCCGCTGGAGGTGCGACCGGCGAGGAGAAACGCCCTGGCAATCCGCTGGATGGTAATGTTCGCCAAGCAGCGGCCGGACAACACCATGGCGGAGCGTTTGGCGGCCGAGATCACAGCCGCCTCCAAAAATGAGGGCGCCGCCATCAAGAAAAAGGACGACACCCACCGCATGGCCGAAGCCAACAAGGCCTTCGCCCACTTCCGGTGGTGAGGCGTCGCCAAATAACAGAGAGGTAGTAGAAGAAGAAAAGGTACCGATTCCCAATTCCCGAGAGGGATCTGTCGACTGAGAAAAGATCCAGCAGTAGCTCCCCTCCACTTGGTGACAAAGAGTTAAATGCCATCTTTTCGGGACTGTTCAGGTAGCGGGGTTTTTTTATATGTCACGCACAACGCCTCTGGAAAGAGTGAGAAATATCGGCATCATGGCACACATCGATGCCGGCAAAACCACTACCACCGAGAGGATTTTGTTTTATACCGGCAAGACCCATCGGATGGGAGAGGTTGACGAGGGGGCGGCGGTGATGGACTGGATGGAGCAGGAGAAGGAGCGGGGCATCACCATAACCTCCGCCGCAACCACCTGCTACTGGAGAGAACACCGCATAAATCTGATCGACACCCCGGGGCACGTGGACTTCACTGCCGAGGTGGAACGCTCTCTGCGGGTCCTGGACGGAGCCATAGCGATATTCTGTGGTGTGGGAGGGGTGGAGCCTCAGTCCGAGACGGTGTGGAGACAGGCAGATCGTTACCGGATACCGAGAATTGCCTATGTCAATAAGATGGACCGGGTGGGAGCCGATTTCGAGGACACCATCGAGATGATCCGGGATAAGCTGGGCGCCCGGGCATATGCCATTCAGATGCCGGTGGTCCAGGGGGACCTCTTCAGCGGGATCATCGATCTTGTGACCATGAAGTCCCGCAGCTATGACGAAGACACCCTGGGGGCAACTTACCGGGACGCGGAGACCCCGGAATCTCTTCTCCCGGAGGCTTTGAGAAGAAGGGAGATCCTCTTGGAGGCCTTATCCGACTATGACGACACCCTTCTGGAGAAGTTCATAAACGAGGCCGCCGTCAGGCCCCAGGAGATTAACGCCGCTCTGAGAAGGGCGACCCTTGATGCCAAGATCGTCCCGGTTTTGTGCGGTTCCTCTTACCGCAACCAGGGAGTGCAGAAACTTCTGGATGCGGTGGTCGACTTCCTTCCCTCCCCACTTGAGGTTCCGCCAGTTGAGGGGTCAGATCCCAGCAGTGGGGAGAGGGAGCTGCGGAAAACCTCCGATGGGGAGCCTTTCTCAGCGCTGGCTTTCAAGATCACCTCCGACCCCTACGTCGGGAAGCTGACCTATCTGCGGGTCTATTCCGGCACTGCCAAGAGCGGTCAGACGGTTTTGAACACCGTCACCGGGAAGAAAGAGAGGTTGGGGAGACTGCTGCTGATGCACGCTAATAAGCGCCAGGACATAAGGGAGGTATACGCGGGTGACATCGCCGCCGTGGTTGGCCTGAAGCATGTTGCCACCGGAAACACTCTCTGTGACCTGGAAAGGCCGATAATCTTAGAGAGGATGAGCTTCCCGGAACCGGTAATATCGGTGGCCATCGAACCCAAGACCAAGGCCGACCTGGATAAACTGACCCTCTCTCTGGAGAAGTTGGCGGGGGAGGATCCCACCTTCAAAGTGACCATGAATGAGGAGACCGGGCAGACCATCATCTCCGGGATGGGGGAGCTTCACCTGGAGGTGTTAGTTGAGAGATTAGTCCGAGAATTCAAGGTGGCCGCCAATGTCGGCAGGCCTCAGGTAACTTATAGGGAGAGCATCACCACCAGCGCGGTGGCGGAAGGTCGTTTCATCCGCCAGAGCGATGGGCGTGGGCATTACGGTGTGGTCACCTTAGAGGTCTCCCCCCTGGAAGCCGGCGAGGGATTTGCCTTTGAGAACCGGATTGTCGGTGGGGCCATTCCCAAGGAGTTCATCCCCGCAGTTGAACGAGGCGTCAGAGAGGCCATGGGGAACGGGGTCTTAGCCGGCTACCGCATGGTTGATCTGAAGGCGGCCTTACTTGATGGTGCCTATCACGAGGTCGATTCTTCCGAGCTGGCCTTCAAGATCGCTGGCTCCCTGGCCCTTCAGGAGGCCATCAGAAAAGCCAACCCGGTCTTATTAGAGCCGGTGATGGAGCTGGAGGTTATCGTTCCTGAAGAATACTTAGGAGAGATAATCAACGACTTAAACACCCGTCGGGCGCAGATACAGGGAATCTCCCGGAGAGTGGAGGCGCAGGTGGTCGATGCCAGAGTTCCCCTCTCGGAGATGTTCGGTTACGCCACCTCCTTGAGGTCGCTGTCGCAGGGACGGGCCACCTTCACCATGGAGTTTTCGCACTACGAACCGGTCCCAGAGAGGGTGAGCGAGGGGATTGTCACGAAGGTTCGAGGTTACTAGTACGTACGTTGTTGATCTTATGCAGGTACAGTCTGAAAATAGGATTCTTGTGGAATGAATGAGCGTGTAAGAATTATGGAGAAGAACCTTTACAGCAAGACAAGTTTTGCTTCGCTTTTACTTATAGTTGGTTTGGTTGTATTTTTGTATTTGGCTTGCCGTGATGATATTATGGTTGAGCCAGGAGGTGCTTTTCTGGCTGGTATGGTAGTTGACAGCCTAAGCTCAGCACCTATCGAGAGCGCCTGGGTCAGTCTAGTAGATAGTCTATATGACCCTTCGCACGACGTTGTTACTGACTCCACCGGCTATTATGTGGTTTTCACTGGCACACCAGGCATACATCGATGGGCTTTCTGTGGGAAGGAAGGATACGTAATTCAAATGAAAAGTTTTTCAACAGCACCGGACGAGACAACTATTGTGAATTTTAGATTGATGTGACAACAGCCAGTGATTTTGATAAACTCAAGAAGGTTTTCAAGGAACGGATAACTCAGAAGTGAGAATCGGTAGGAGAAGACAATATGTCCAAGCCGAAGTTTGAGAGGACGAAGCCGCATATTAACGTTGGCACGATCG
>JBHIBM010000019.1:0-14621 GCA_046759085.1 Candidatus Zixiibacteriota bacterium | reverse complement strand
GGAGTGATTGACGCCGAGCAATTGGCGGGTGGACTGTCAGAGGCTTTGGTGAACACCGCCGGTGGCCTAACCGGCGCCATCCTTGGGATTGTGGCTTACAACTTCTTCGTCAACAAGGTGGACAGCTTCAACTACACCATCGACGAAGCCACCTACGAGGTGGTTCAACTTCTGAAGGCTCAGGAGGCTGAAAAAGGTGCTTAGAAAAGGCAAAAGAAGGATAGCAATAAAGATCGATATGACCCCCATGGTCGATATCGCCTTTTTGCTTTTGATCTTCTACATGAGCACCACCACCTTCAAGCCCCCGGAGGTCAAATCCGTCTCGCTGGTACCCTCTCACTCGCAGGTGAAGCTGCCGGAGAAGAACATCATCAACGTAACCGTGACCGCCGAGGACTCCATTTTCATTGAGTATATCGACACCAAGACCGAGATCGTGGAGGGCAGGGAGATTACAGTCCCCGAAAGGTTCTACCGTTACGCCCCGATCGAGCGCTTCAATTACGAGCTGGTCGATGTTCGGCGGCAGTTGGGGCTCAACGTTGAGCTGGTGGTCAAAGCTGACCGCGACGCCAGCTTCGGGGTGATGCGGAAGCTGATGAGAACCATGCAGGAGGTCAATATCAATCAGTTCTCGTTAGTGACGGAACTGGAGATGGGTTAAAAAGATGGGAATAAATCTCCTTTTCGGGAGTAAAATAACATGGGAACAGTAACGGGAAGGAAGCGAGAATATGGGCGCAGTTGAAACTGGTGACATTCAAGCAAGGTCGTTCAAGAAGAAAGGTCTGAGGCGTCCGAAAAGAAGAATCGGGATCCACATCGACATGACCCCGATGGTGGACATCGCCTTTCTGCTCTTGATCTTCTATATGGTGACCACCCGTTTCTACACTCCTCAGGCGATGGAGATAAACCTTCCGCCGCTGGAGGCCGAGGATACCGCCATTCCGGTGGGGAAATCTTACCTCATCAATCTTCTGGTTGACAGCCAGGGTCGTCTGTTCTGGGCCTTCGGGACCGATAAGCCCAACTACTTCGAGGAGGAACAGGCTCTGCGGGACTCCCTCATCTCCTGGAACCAGCGAGATCCGGATAGGATGGTTACCGTCGTGAAGATCGACACCGGTGCCCGTTATAGTAGGATGGTGGATCTCATCGACGAGATCCAGGTCACCGAGAGGATTTTCCAGCAAGTGGATAGCACCTACAGCTATCGTTTCAGTATAGTAGATATGACTCAATACGACCTCAAACAATTAGAGGAGGCCAAGAAAGCTCTTGGCCTGGGAGGGGAGGTGATCTCATGAGCAACAAGTCACCTGCATACGTAGTCCCTTACGGCGCTTTCGAGCTGAAGAGATCTTATCAGAGAAACTTCGGGCTGGCAGTTGGGATCGTGACTCTGGTCTATGTTATCGCAACCTTGATATTCATCCTCGTGACCCACCGCGGCGAGGGAGGAGCGCCGGTGGCGGTTCGCACAATCGTGATCGACGACATCGCCAATCTGGCACCGCCGCCAACTCTGCAGCGTCTGCCTCCGCGGGTGGCCTATGCCGCCCCTCAGGTTCAGGCGCCGACGGTGGGTATCCCTCAAGCGGTGCCGGACGAGGAGGCTCCGGAGAACGTCACCATGGCTACCCAGCAGGAGCTGAAGGTGATAAGTGCACCTCCGGTTGAGGATCTGGGCCAGGAGGGTGGCGAAGAGATCGTCATTTATGACCTCGACGAGCTGCTCCCCAAGCCGGACGAATTTGTGCCGGTGGAGGAGATGCCGGTGGCCATCAAAAAGGTGGAACCGAAATACCCGGAGCTGGCAAGAAAGGCCGGAATTGAAGGCACCGTCTGGGTGAAGGCGCTGGTGGACAAAAGCGGCAAGGTTCGGGACGTCATAATACTGAAGGAATCCGGTGCCAACGCCGGTTTCGAGGAGGCCGCCATCAAAGCCGCCCACGGATACGTTTACAAACCGGCGATCTCCAACGGTCAACCGGTGGCGGTCTGGGTAGCGTATAAGGTCAATTTTAAGATTAGATAGGTAACCCAACCCTTCGGTCCATAAGGAGTGGTAGATCACCCCTTTATCAAGGGAAACCCGGCAAAGGAGTTCTCCCGCGCAGCAAGGAGTAAGGCACCATATCTATATCCCGCGCCCACTCGACAGAGTATCTAAGGAAGGAGCTAGGGGCCTTTTGCCTGAGGCTCTGCAGAGCAGTGGCTAAAGGAAAAGAGCGGTGAGTCTTAGAGCCCCGCGACGGGTCTGCCAGGATTCATTCAGGACAAATTGACACCCAGTAAACACAACATCGAGGAGAGAGGATTGACCATATGGACTTAGGGATCTTGGTCGCCCTTCTGGGTCTTTTCGGGCTCATTTTTGCACTGGGGCTTTTCCTTTCAGTCTTGAGACAGCGTCCCGGCGGTGAACTGATGCAGCAGCTCTCGGAGAGAATTCACCGCGGCGCCATGGTTTTCCTGAAGAGGGAATACTCTATTTTGGCCTTCTTCATTCTGGTCGTGTTTGTCCTCTTGAGCTGGCAGATTCGCCTGTGGACCGGAGTGGCTTTCATTTCGGGGGCCCTCTGTTCGATGTTGGCGGGCTTTCTTGGGATGAACGCCGCTACCCGTTCCAACGCCAGAACCTGTGAGGCGGCGAGAAGCTCCGGACAGGCAAAAGCGTTGTCGGTCGCCTTCTCCGGGGGAGCGGTTATGGGGATGAGCGTTGCCAGTCTGGGGCTTTTAGGTCTCGGAATATGTTTTCATTTCTTTCACCAGCTTGACATCCAGACCATAACCGGCTTCTCCATGGGAGCCTCTTCCATCGCCCTTTTCGCCCGCCTCGGTGGGGGCATATATACCAAGTCCGCTGATGTCGGCGCCGATTTGGTGGGGAAGGTGGAGGCCGGAATCCCCGAAGATGATCCTCGCAATCCCGCGGTGATTGCCGACAACGTTGGCGACAACGTCGGGGATGTTGCCGGAATGGGAGCCGACCTCTTCGAGTCGTACGTCGGCTCTATCGTGGCCTCTGTAATCATAGGTGCTACCGGATTAGCTTACGCTGGAAATCGAATGGCTTACATGGCTCTGCCTCTCTGGGTTCCGATGGCGGGGATAGTCGCCTCCATGTTGGGTATCCTCTCGGTGAGGATCTTCTCCCGCATGAATCCCCAGACGGTGTTGCGCCTGGTCACCTATGTCGCCGCCGTGGCCTTGCTGGTGGCCACCAAATTCATAGTCGATAAGTTGGGAATTCCCCCCGGGGTCTTCTGGGCAGTCTTGGCGGGAACCTTGGCGGGGGTGTTGATGGGACTTCTCACCGAATACTACACCTCCTCTTCCCCCGTAAAGCGGATTGCGCACGCCTCCCGGACCGGCGTGGCCACAAACATAATCACCGGCCTGGCGGTGGGGATGGAGAGCGTCGCCCTGCCGGTGGTGGTTCTCTGCGCCGCCGTCTACGTTGGATACTCGCTGGCGGGGCTTTATGGGATTGGAATCTCGGCGGTGGGGATGCTGGCCACCATCGGGGTCACGATGTCGGTTGACGCTTACGGTCCCATCGCGGACAACGCCGGTGGAATCTCGGAGATGTCCCGTCTGGGACTGGAGGTCAGAAAGATCACCGATCGCCTCGACTCCCTGGGAAACACCACCGCTGCCATCGGGAAGGGATTCGCCATCGGGAGCGCGGCCCTGACGGCTCTGGCACTCTTCTCGGCCTATACCACCGCCGTCGGGCTGGAGACCATCAATCTCGTGAGCTCCCGGGTGGTGATCGGATTCTTCCTCGGGGGAGTTCTGCCGTTTTTGATCGCCTCCATGACCATGACCGCGGTGGGAAGGGCGGCGATCAAGATGGTCAACGAGGTCAGGAGACAGTTCAAAGAGATCGTCGGCTTGATGGAGGGAAAGGCCGAGCCGGATTCGGAGCGCTGTGTCTCCATATCCGCGAATGCGGCCCTAAAGGAGATGATTGCTCCGGGGTTTACCGCGATTCTGGCCCCGATTCTGGTCGGTTTCATCTTGGGGAAGGAGGCCCTGGGAGGCCTTTTGGCAGGAGCGACTCTGACCGGGGTGCTCTTGGCCTTGATGATGGCAAACGGTGGCGGTGCCTGGGACAACGCCAAAAAACTCATCGAGGCCGGGAACTTGGGGGGCAAGGGTTCTGAAGCCCACAAAGCTGCGGTGGTGGGAGATACCGTCGGGGATCCTTTCAAGGATACCTCCGGGCCTTCCATGAACATCCTGATAAAATTGATGGCGATTGTATCTTTAGTTTTGGCTCCGCTCTTTGCGGGGCGATAGAGCTGGATTCATCGAAGAGGACCGATGAGAATGAAAGTGCAAAAGATCCCTCAGGGAGGTTAAGTTAAAGGTGGTAAGATGACAGAACGTTTATACCTAGAGGATTCCTATCTGAAAGAGTGCAAGGCGGAGATTATCGCGGTGGAGGGGAGAAAGGTGGAATTGAGCCATACCATCCTGAACCCCCATGGCGAGACTTCCGCCCACCCCCAACCTCACGACAAGGGGGTAATCGTTACCGGGGGCAAGATGATCGATGTCAGCAAGGCGGTCAAAGAGGACGGGCGGATTATGCATTATCTCAAGGAGAAACCGCCCCCCCTGGGAGCTTCCGTGGACTGTTTTCTGGATTGGGCCAGGCGCTACCGGATGATGCGCAACCACACCGCCATGCATCTTCTGCAGCATCTGTCGGAGGAGCTTTTCGGAGCCCACCTCGCAAAAGATTTGGAGTGCCGCGACCACATCACCCACATCGACTTAGAGGTTGAGGAGCTAACCGACGGGAAGGTGAGATACTTAGAGAAGGTCGCCAACCAGAGGATAAGGGAGGACATCTCTATCAAGACCTATTTCCTCCCGGTGGGGGAGGCCCGAGAGCACATCTCTAGCTCCATGGTCTCGAAGTCGAAAAAGAAGCTGGTCTCGGCGATGGAGCGGGTTCGCTTCGTGGAGATGGGAGACTATCCTCCGGTGGTCTGTTACGGGACGGTGGTCAGGAATCTCCGCGAAGTCAGCCAAGTGAAAATCTTGGCCAAACACGGGCATATGTTCGAGGTCAAAACCGGAGGAATCAAAAGGGTGGCTTTCGTCGTGGTTTAGCCGAGGGCAAACCTGCGGGGGCCGACAGGGTCGCCCAAAGCAGATGGCTCTGACCGGGTTCAGTGGAGATGAAAGAGGTGCGCAAACCGGAGGCGAGGTTTGAACCTCGTCTTTTTTTTGAATAGAAGGTTTTGTCGGCGGTACTATATTCGAAGTCCTTTTTTGAAACTTTTCGGGCTTCGACTTCGTCCAGTAAGTTAAATTGCTGTATGGCGCCAGCTGGATCAGTGCCACCCGGAGAAGTGATTTGTATGGCCAGAGACTCAGGAGGATGAGATGGAAGAGATGACGGCTACCCCAACCGAAGAAACCAAGCCAATTGGGCAGTTGTCTAGAATTGGAAACCTCTTTTTCGACCCGGTGAGGACCTTCAGGAGCTTGGATATAAAACCCTCCTGGCTGTGGGCCTTCATAATTGTCGCAGTTGTTGCCCTGATCTCAAGCCAGCTTCTCTATTCTTTGACGATAAAGGAGCAGTTGGCAAGGATTAGCTCCCTTCCCAACATCTCCGCGGAGCAACTGGAGGTAATAAAGGGGAGAATGATGAATCCCACGAACCGGATAATCAGCATAGTTGCCACGCCGATCGGGGTTTTGCTCATGTTGCTCGTGGTGTCGGGGGTGTTGTACTTCGTCTTCAGCATCCTTTTAGGAGGCAACAGCAGCTTCAAGCGGGTTTTGAGCGTTTACACTTACTCTTCCCTGATTGCCATTCCCAGTGCGATCGTCACGATCCCCTTAGCTTTTGCAAAGGGGACCGCAAAGATCAGCCTTTCACCGGCCTTGCTTTTATCCGCCGAGAAGGCAGAAACTTTCCTGGGCGGTTTTCTCTCGCAGTTTAGCTTCTTTGCGCTGTGGCAGTATATTCTCGTTTCAGTGGGGCTCTCCCTGGTTTATAAGTTCTCCAAGGGGAGATCCTTTGTGACGGTGGCGATTCTCTGGGTGATTGCCTCAGTTGTGATGGCCGTACTCTCGAAGTTCGGCAGAGGATTTGGACTTGGTTAAAGAGTTCCGTCGACCCCAATGTGGAGTGGTACTATGTGGAGTGGTACTATGATGGTTAGCAAGTTGAAAAAACCTACTCTCTTGGTTCTGGTTTTGCTTTTCCCGATCTTGGCTTACGGTGAGACCGTTCCTCCCCCCAAGGTTTACACTCTCCAGGAGTGTATAGAAAGTGCGTTGGAGAGAAACTACCAGGTGCGTTCGGCGTACAACAGTCTGGCGGCTGCCAGAGGAGAGATGTGGCAAGCCTGGGGAGCGCTTTTGCCGAGAGTAGAATCTAACCTCGACTATTACGAGACCTGGGCGGGAGTCCCCCGGATTAACCCATACACCGGGCTGCCCTATACCAAGAAGGCCACTTACTACAGCGCCAATTTGAGCTTCAACCAGGTGATCTTCAACGGAGGTTACAACTGGTTTAACATCGCGTATCAAAAGAACAGCAAACGCTCCGCAGAACACTCCTTCAGGTATACGAAGCAAAGCCTGATTTTGGAGGTCAAGGAGAAATATTTCGCCCTGCTCAAGGCCAAGATGCTCCTGGAGATCCAGAGAGATGCGGTGAAAAGGGGCGAGGAGCAGTTGAAGATCGCCGAGAGTCGATACGAGCTGGGGGCGGCCTCGCTCTCCGATGTTCTGAAAGCGAAGGTCTCATACGGCAACGACAGACTGGAGCTCCTAAACGCCGAGAACAACTATAAGCTGGCACAATCAGATCTGAATTACGTTCTGAACCAGGACGTTAACACTCCTATTGAGGTGGTCGAGACCTTGACCTCCCCGGAGGTGACCTACACTTATGAGGGGGCTTTGAGATTAGCACTGGAAAGCAATCCCAGTTACCGCAAGGCAGAGTACGACTTGGCGGGGGCAAAGAATCTGTCCTGGATGGCACACTCAGGCTGGTGGCCAACGCTCTCCTGGGGAGTCACTCACAGCGCCGATGCCCCCACCTCCAGTGACCTCTTCAAGTTCAGGCAGGAAAACGCGACTTACACCGTCTATGCCCGCTTGTCCTTCAGCATCTTCGAGAACTTCCAGAGGAAGACCAATGTCAGCGACGCCAAGTTCAATCTCCGGACCCAAAAGGAGAATCTGGAGAATACGAAGAATGCAGTTGCCTTAGAGATCCGGCAAGCTTTTCTCAATATCGAGGTCGCCGGGGAGAAGCTGAAGTTGATGGAGGAGAGCGTCGCCTCCGCGGAGGAGGATCTGAGCCTCGCCAAGGAGAAGTACAATCTGGGCGCGGCCACAATTTTAGAGCTTCTGGATGCGGAGGTGAGTTACAAGCAGGCGACCTCCAGCCAGGTGGAGGCGCTGTTTGATTACAACCTGGCGGTCTCGAGTCTGGAGAAGGCCGTCGGCAAAGAGACCTTGCAGTAAGTTTTAAGAGAGCTTCTCCCTATAGGATGAGCATCTCTCGTTTAGGTAAGAGGCGCGCAATATGAAAAAGAAAAAGAGAGTGATCATTTTCGCAGTCGGTGCTCTCGTCTTGATAGTCTTGGTGGTGGTGGTGCTTTTGACCTCTCAGGAGAAAAGAACCACGGTGCAGGCGGAGGAGGTGTCCGTAAGCGACTTAACCTCCGTCGTCACTGCCACCGGTCGGGTGGAGCCGAGGACCCAGGTGAATATGTCCGCAAACATCTCTGCCAAGATCATCCATATGGCGGTGGAGGAGGGGGACACCGTGACGAAGGGACAACTTCTATTGCAGTTGGAGCCGGACAGATACCAGGCTTACGTTGAACAGATACAGGCCTCGCTGTCCTCCACGGAGGCACAACTGAGACTGGCCCGGGCGAACCTCGAGAAGGCCGAGCTCGACTTCCAGAGACAAAAGGGATTGTATGACCGGAATCTAACCTCCCAGGAGGCCTATGATGTCGCCCGGGTGAACTACAATGTTCAGAAGGCTCAATATGAATCGGCGCTGAACACTGTAGAGCAGTATGAGGCGCAGCTAAAACAGGCCCGGGACGAGCTCAACAAGACCACCATCACCGCCCCGATGTCGGGGGTGGTCACGGCCCTTTATGCCGAAGAGGGGGAGAACGTCATCGTCGGCACCATGAACAACCCCGGCACCGTGATCATGGTCATCTCTGACCTCTCCGAGATCGAAATCAAGGCCGAAGTAGACGAGACCGACGTCGGCTTCGTGAAGCTGGGGCAGAAGACGGATATAGAATTAGACGCGGTTCCGGATACGACCTTCAAAGGAGTTGTGACCGAAATCGGCAGCTCCGCCCAGGTGGTGGGGCGAACCACTCAGGAACAGGTCGTGAACTTCATCGTCACCATCCTGTTGCAGGATGAAGTCCCCAACATCAAGCCGGGGATGTCCGCCACCGTGGATATCACCACCGACTTCAGAGAAGAGGTGCTGAACATCCCGATACAGGCGGTGGTGATGCGGGAGCTGACGGAGGATTCTCTGAAGATACTTTTAGGGGAGAAACCGTCAAAGGCAGAGGAAAGCTCCTCCAACGACGATTCTCTAGCGGCGAAAGAGAAGAAGAAGGGCAAGGAAAAGAAAAAAGAGGTTGAGGGGGTCTTTGTGGTCAGGGAGGGGAGCGCTCACTTCGTTCCCGTCTCCACCGGAATCGCCGACCAGCAGAACATCGAGATAACAAAGGGATTAGCGGAGAGCGACACCGTCATCACCGGCAGCTACCGCACCTTGAGGACTCTAAAGCCTGGCGATAAGGTGAAAATCGAGAAAAGCATAACTGAAACTGAATCTTAGCTGGCCAACTGTGAAATAGAAAGCCTGGAGGTGTTCAGCAGGTGTTGATAAAAACGGTCGACCTCTGGAAGACATATACCGTCGGCACCGAGACGATTCATGCGGTCCGAAGTGTATCCGTGGAGATTGAGAGGGGCGAGTACGTTGCCATTATGGGCCCCTCCGGCTCCGGCAAATCGACGCTCATGAACCTCATCGGTTGTCTGGACAGTCCCACCAGGGGCGAATATCATCTTAACGGACGCCGGGTCAGCGCCATGAGCGATGACGAGCTGGCATATATTCGCAACAAGGAGATCGGTTTCGTCTTCCAAACCTTCAATCTCCTGCCCCGAGCCTCCGCCCTTCACAACGTGGAGCTGCCCTTGATCTATAATGGGACCTCCTCCGGGGAGAGAATCAGAAAGGCCAAGGAGGCTTTAAGGACCGTCGATTTGGAAGACCGCATGACCCACCGCCCCAATGAGCTTTCCGGAGGCCAAAGACAGCGTGTCGCCCTCGCCCGGGCCCTGGTCAACAATCCCTCGTTGATTTTGGCCGACGAGCCCACCGGCAACTTAGACACCGCTACCGGAGCCGAGATCATGGAGCTTTTCGGCAGACTTCACCAGGAGGGGAACACCATTATCATCGTCACCCACGAACGGGACATTGCCATTTACGCCGACCGCATATTCTACCTCCGCGATGGGAAGGTCGAGAAGGAGGAGGATGTAAGGCATATCAAGAATAGCGGGAGATAGGATCTGAAATTCCGCCGCAGCGTTGAATTGCTTTGAGAAATCTATTCGAAAGCATGAAGATCGCCCTGCAGTCGCTTGCGGCGAACAAGCTGCGGGCGATTCTCACCTTGATCGGGGTGATAATCGGAGTGGCCACCGTAATAACGGTGGTTTCTATTATCAATGGTATGAACGATTATGTCGCCCGGGAGATCAACAGCATCGGTGCCACCACCTTCATCATCGACAAGTACGGGATGATCACCTCCGAGGAGGAGTGGATAGAGGCCCAGAAGCGCAAGAAAATCACCTTCGCGGACATGGAGGCGATCGAGCGCTATTGTCCCCATTGTGACCTCCTGAGCGGTTCGGTTTACACCAGGCGCCGGGTCAAGCTCGGGGATAAGTATCTCTCCGATGTGGATATCGTCGGCACCGACGAGAACTACATCGAGGTCTCGGATATCGACATCGACTACGGGCGGGGCTTCATCGAGTCTGACGTAAAGCACAACCGCACCGTCGCCATCGTGGGGCCGGAGGTGGTGGAGAATCTCCTTTCGGGCCTTGACCCCATCGGCAAGAATATCAAGGTCCACGACTATTTTTTGAGAATCATCGGGGTGGGGAAAAAGCGGGGGTCATTTCTGGGGATGAACAAAGACAACTGGGTGGCACTTCCCAGAACCACCTTCGAAAAATATTTCGGCTCCCGGCGCTCGGTGGAGATACGCATCAAAGCTCCGGATCTCCTCTCCATGCAGCTGGCCCAGGATGAAGCTCGGATGATCTTGAGGTCCCGCCGGGGAGTGAAATACAAGCAGGAGGATGACTTCGGCATCTACACCGCCGAGGCCGGGATGGAGCTATTTCGAAGTTTCTCGGCGGCGGCGTTCTTTGCCATGATCGGCGTCTCCTCCATCGCTCTCGTAGTCGGGGGAATCGTGATCATGAACATCATGCTGGTATCGGTCACCGAGAGAACCAGGGAGGTCGGGATTCGCAAAGCGATCGGTGCGAAAAGAAGGGACATCCTCTGGCAGTTTTTGGTGGAGTCTGTAACCCTGGCTGCGGCCGGGGGACTCATCGGGGTACTTCTGGGAGTGATCCTGGCCGGGCTGGTGAGCGAGCTCACCCCCTTGCCGGCCTCGGTCAAGGGCTGGTCTATTGTGGTGGGGATAGCAATATCCTCCACGGTCGGTATCTTCTTCGGAGTCTTTCCGGCGGTCAAAGCCGCCAGGCTGAATCCGATCGAGGCGCTGAGATATGAGTAGCTTGAGTGTGGTCTTTGAGATATTGGAAGCAAGGAAATAGGCGTTAGTATATAGGAAATAGGAGACAGGAAACAGGGGGACGGGGAACAGGGGACAGGAAATAAGAAATGTGAAAGACGGGAGCACTTACAGACTACGAATTCTCTCTATATCGTAGGGTGGTGAATTCATCACCGCCAACGCCGGGTCGGATAAATTCCGACCCCTACGGATTATTTGTTAGGGAATAGGAGATGGTAGATGGGATATAGGATTGCAGCGGAAATCTTTAGGTCTGCAAAATCCAACTGAACCCGTAGGGCGGTGAATTTATCACCGCCATCTCCTGGGAGCATATAAGTTTCTCGTGAATCGAACAGGTAACGACGGATGCATTTCCTTCAAGGCGTCATGATTGCCCTCCACTCGATCTGGGCAAACAAGCTCCGTTCTTTTTTGACTCTGCTCGGGGTTGCCATCGGGGTTCTGACTGTGGTGGCGGTGGTGGCCGTCATCGACGGGATGAACAGATACGTGGCCGAACTCTTCAGCAGTCTGGGGAGCTCCACCTTCATTGTGGACAAGTTCGGCGTCATCACCTCCCAGGACGAATTCTTCAAGGCCCTGAAGAGGAAAGATCTCACCGTCGATGACCTCCGGGCGCTGAGGAGGAGTTGCGACCTCTGCGACCTGATCGGAGGCGGCACTCCGCCTTTGGATTTGCGGGTCAAATATCGCAACGACTACATCTCGAACTGCATCGTCAAGGGGATCACCTCCAACTACGTCGAGATCACCGACCTGGACCTCGACTACGGGCGCAGTTTCTCTCCGGAGGACGACGAACGCAACCGCTCCGTCACTGTGGTGGGCCCAGACGTCGCCGAGAACCTCTTCCCCGGTTTGGACCCTATCGGTAGAGACATAAAAATCGGTGGCTACTATTTCCGCATAATCGGCGTGGGAGAGAGGCGCGGTTCCTTTGTCGGCGTCAATCAGGACAACTGGGCCATCATTCCACTTTCGGCCTACGGCAAATATTTTGGAGCTAAGGAGACGATCACCATATTCGCCAGAGCCAAAAGCACAAATCTACTGCAGCAAGCTCAGGATCAAGTCAGACTGATTCTCCGGGCACGTCGCCACCTCAAATACAACGACCCCGATGATTTCTCCATCATGACCTCCGAGAGCTACCTCTCCCTCTATCGCAATCTCACCTCAATGGCGTTTCTGGTAATGATTATCATCTCCTCGGTCGCTCTGGTGGTGGCCGGGATTGTGATAATGAACATCATGCTGGTGGCAGTGACTGAGAGAACCCGGGAGATCGGAATCCGCAAGGCCATGGGAGCCAAGAGGAGAGATATTTTGTGGCAGTTCCTGGTGGAGTCGGCGACGATTGCCCTCTGTGGGGGTATCATCGGGATAGTCTTAGGACAGGTGATCGCGCAGTCAGTTTCCTCGCTGACCTCGCTCCCGGCGACGATGAAGCCCTGGTCGGTCCTTCTGGCGATTCTGGTCACCTCCTCCGCCGGCATCATATTCGGAATCTATCCGGCGCTGAAGGCCGCAAGACTCGACCCCATTGAAGCGCTGCGGTATGAGTAGTCAATGGTTAATGGTGAATGGTGAATAGTGAACCGTGAACTGTGAACAATGAAAGTCCAGCTTCTACATCTCAAAGATAGCATCCAGATGGCCTGGTTCACCATGAGAACCCACAAGATGAGGTCATTCTTGACGATCCTGGGGGTGCTGGTCGGCGTGGCCGCGGTCATCGGAATGGTCGCTATCGTTCA
Source organism: Candidatus Zixiibacteriota bacterium (assembly GCA_046759085.1). Taxonomy (GTDB): domain Bacteria; phylum Zixibacteria; class MSB-5A5; order DG-27; family DG-27; genus DG-27. The sequence goes on along the minus strand of JBHIBM010000019.1, from coordinate 1,960 downwards.
GGGACTCAACAAAAGCATGGCTGCGCAGATAGAGTCTCTGGGGGCGAACGTCATATATGTCTCCCGCTTTGAGCCCCGAGTGCAGGTTGGTGGGGGAGGTCGGTCCGAGGAAGAGAGAAAAAGAGAATACATTACCTTCGACGACGCTATGGCGATCAAAGAGCTTTGTCCCGCGGTAGAGGCTGTCTCTCCTGAGAAATACTGGTGGCAGGAGCCCGACGGCAACCAGGTGAAATATCGTGACAAGGAGGCTTTGCGGCCCAACCTCACGGGAGTGATGCCCGAATATGCGGTGGTGAATAATTGCTTTGCAGAGGAGGGGAGGTTCATAACAGACCCCGACATCAAGTTCAAATCCTACGTTTGTGTGCTGGGTGTTGATGTCGCCGAGGCTCTCTTTCCCCACTCCGATCCCATAGGGAAGCAGATACTGGCTAACAGCGATCGCTTCACAGTAGTGGGGGTGGCCGAGAAAAAACCGGCATTTCTAGGTTACAGCCAGAACAACTACGTTCTCTTACCATTCACAACTTTCGAGAAAATCTACCCCCACGATGAGGGGATGTGGTTAGCGGTGAAACCCAAGAGCAAGGCTGGGATGCAGGCGGCAATCGATCAGATCACCCAACTGCTGCGGCTCAGAAGAGGTGTCCCCTACAACAAAGAGAATGATTTTGCGGTTTTCACCCAGGACTACCTGATGGAGATGTATCGCTCCATAACCGGAGCGGTATATCTGGTGATGATCGTCATCTCCTCCATCGCCCTTTTAGTCGGGGGGGTGGGGGTGATGAACATCATGCTGGTCTCGGTGACCGAGAGGACCAGGGAGATCGGAATCAGAAAGGCCCTGGGAGCTAAGAGACGGAACATCCTGTGGCAATTTCTCATCGAGGCCATGACCCTGACCGGCAGCGGAGGCATTCTGGGCATCATCTTCGGTGCCGCCCTGGGAATATTCGTTGGGGCGGTGACACCACTTTCGGCAACCATCTCACTCTGGTCGGTCATTGTCGGCTTCTCCTTCTCCGTATCTGTGGGGCTTTTCTTCGGGATCTATCCGGCCACCCGAGCCGCCAAACTTGATCCCATTGAGGCCTTGAGATACGAGTGAGTTGGTTAGTGGTTAGTGGTGAGTAGTTGGTAGTCTGTCATCAGTAGTGTTTGCTGGGCAATTGGTGGTTGGGGCTTGACGATTATGGACCGCAGCTACCGTTCACTCAGTATATGGCCGATTAGAAGATAAGAAGCGATGCGCCTGTCCGGATTTACAGAGAGCCTCCTTATCGCATTCGGGACCTTTCGGACTCACAAGATGAGATCTTTTCTCACAATCCTGGGAGTCTTAATTGGGGTTAGCTGCATAATCGGGATGGTTTCGATAATCAAGGGCCTGGATAAGTCGATGGCCCGCCAGATCGAGTCTTTAGGCTCAAATGTCATTTACGTCTCCAAGTACAAACCCGGATTTCATCTCGGTAGCCGTTCAGAGGAGGAGAGAAATCGCAAGGGGATCACTTTCGAGCATGCCGCTGCCATAAGAGACAACTGCCCCGCGGTGGAGGCGGTCTCCCCGCAGAACTACTACTTTCGACCGGGAGGAAACTACGCCAAATACAGGAACGTCGAGGTCACTCGCCCCATGTTCTTCGGCACCATCCCCGACTATGAGATCGTCAACAACAGCTTCGTGGAGGAGGGGCGCTTCATAACCGATGCCGACGTCAAGTTCCGCGCCTACGTATGCATCTTAGGGTATGATGTTGCCAAGACCCTCTTCGAGAACCTCGACCCGGTCGGCAAAAAAATACTCGTCAACGGCGACAGGTTCACAGTGGTGGGGGTCATGGAGAAGAAAGAGGAGCTCTTGGGTTCCGGACACGCCAACAACTTCGTCTTGATCCCCTACGATACCTTCGCCAAGATCCATCCGGAGGAGGAAGAACTCTCCCTGGCGGTA
>JBHIBM010000018.1:0-15392 GCA_046759085.1 Candidatus Zixiibacteriota bacterium | reverse complement strand
TAAATAGTCTTTGTCGGTTTCGGTGAAGCTGGAGTTCTCAGACGGGTCGATGGGGGTTTGAATTCAGGCTCTGATTCCTCTATTCTCCGACTCCTATTCCCTTGAATAAACGGGCCTCAACGAACACAGTCCCTCAAGAGATTCTCTTTCTATTCTGTGGTTTGGGTCTCTCCTCGGCGGCCAGGATCGTGGAAATTTCTCTGGAGGTCAGAAATAATCTCTCCAACTTCTGGTCAGAGATTCTTTCCGCGGTTTCCTGAATCATCACTCTGGCAGTCTTTAGCTCGTCACCTGAGAGCTGCAGGAAATCATCGCCGATCTGGCTGGTCTTCTGCTGGTACAATCTCGCTAGGGCGAAGTGGAGCTCCCATTCCCCGCGTCTGTTTCCAGTCTTCTCAGCGATTTCCCGCCCCTCCCGGAGGCTTTTTTCTGCGGTCTCCACTTCTCCCAGGTTCATCTCCAGAAGCCCTTTACAGAGCTTGGCCTTGGGGAGATACTCCAAGGCATCCTGGTCTTCTAAGAGCTGTTCGAAGTTCGACCAATACCTTTTGGCCTGCTCATATTCACCGCTGGTCACGGAGAGGTCTAAAAGACCGGTCAAGGCCTTCAGTTGCATCTGTCCGGCCCCGATCTTCTCCGCCAAACCCAGACTCTCCGTCAGATTCTTCTTGGCCTCCGCTCGGTTTTGGGCAAGCAGCTCATCGTTGCCGAGGTTTGCTAAAACCTCGCTTATCAGCTCGGAATCGTCGATCTTCTTTGCCAGCTTTAGGGTTCTTCGGTGATACTCGAAAGCCGATTCCAAGTCGTGGAGGTCCTGGTAGACATCCCCTAAGTTATTCAAGGTGTATGCCTGCCCCAGTTCGTCCCCGATTTTTTCCAAGACCGCAAGAGCTTCCAGGTAGACCTCCAACGCCGCGGAATAGTCGGCGCTGCTTCTCAAAATGAAGCCGACATTTCCCAGACAATAGCATCTACTTCTGGTGTCGCCGATCTCTTGGAAGATTTTGGCGGCTTCTGTGAAGGACTTCAGAGCCTTCGGTGCGGGCCCGATGACACTGTAGATTAATCCGATATTGTTCAGGGCGGTGGCCACTCCGGGCCTCTCCCCAAGACTGCGGCGGATCTCCATCGCCTGTTGGAAAGCTTTCAAAGCCTCCTTCAACTCCCCCTTGCTCCAGTAGGAAATCCCGATATTGTTCAGAGTCCGAGCCTGACTATCCTCTTCTTCCGTTTCTTCGAAGAGCCCTAAAGCGCTCTCGAGGTGTCTCAAGGCGACATCGAAATGACCCCTGCGCCTCTCAACCTCGCCCAGGCCATAGAGGGCGAGGGCACGAACGCTGGTCTCACTGAGATCGCAAGTTAGTTCCAGAGCAGCGTTACAGAGCTTTAGTGCCGGCGGATATTCTCCTCGTAGCCAGCAGATCTCCGCCAGCAGGTTCAGAGCTTGCCCCTCACCGCTCTTCTCTCCAACCTGCCTCGAGTAGCTAAGAAGCTTCTGGAAATCGGAGCTGGCAGTGTCGTATTCCCCCAATAACTTGAGGACTTCTCCTCTTTGCCGGTAGAGAGTCTCGATCTTGCCGATCTGCCCCTCTTCGAGGGAATCCCTCTCCTTTTCCCAGACTTCCTCGGCGGAGGAGAAATATCGGAGGGCCTCCCTGTTGGCGAAGGACCTTTGGGACTTCTCCCCGGCCAAAAGCAGATACTCAAACGCCTTGTGCCGAGCCGGGCTGCGGCTGAAATGATAGGCTAAGACCTCGTATGCGGAGGCCAGATCGTGCCGGTGGCGTTCCTGAAAGTACTCCCCGGCCTTCTGATGGAGTTTTCGTCTCTTCTCGAAGGGCTGGGAATTGTATGCCACCTCCTGGGTCATGATATGTTTGAAAATGTATTCCAGGTAGGGTGCGGGGCGGTCAAGAGGGGTTAAGTCCAAACGGGACAACTTACCCAAGTGGCTTTCGAGCATCTCTTCTGAGAGGGAATAGGGGAAGATGACCTTCAGGGCCTCGAAGGAGAAACCTGTTCCCAGGATGGCGGCGACCTTGAGCACCTGCTTGGAGGTTTCGTCCAGAAGGTCGATACGGCTCTGGATTACCCCCTCGATGTTGTCGGGGAGGTTTATCTGTGAAATTGAGCCCTGAAGCTCGTAGGTGCCGGTTTCTGGATTCCTGACCAGAATCTCTGAATCGAGCAGAGAGTGGATTATCTCCTCTAAGAAGAATGGATTCCCCTGAGATTTCTCGACCGCCAGTTCTGTCAACTCCTCCGGGGGTTTATCGGTCTTCAAGAGTGATTCGACCAGATGATGTGCCTCCGAGGGGGCGAGCTCTTTCAGATCGAGGAGACGGGGCTTTTTTCTTGTCCACCAGGCAAGGGACTCATGAGGGCGGGAGGCCAGCGCCAACAACAACGGGGAGTCGTTGAGATTCTCGATTATGAATTTCAAAAGGAGATGGGAAACCTCGTCAATCCAGTGGAGGTCTTCGAAGATGATATAGAATCTGGAGCTTCTCAGTCGGTCCTCTAAAACTCCGGCGATCAGTTGAAAGGTCTTGTCCTGGCGGAGCCTCCCCTCCAAAGGGGCGGTGGTATCGTTGTCGGGGAATTCCGTTCCCAGAGGTGAGCCCAGAAGGGGATACCAATCCGGATTGTCGAAGCGGGACAGTTTCTCCTTCAGTTTGGCAATTACTTCTCTCTTCTCGGCCTCCGGATCGATTTTCAAAAGCTCCCGGAGAAGAGAATTCCAGGGCAGATAGGGGATAGACCCGCCATAAGATTGGCATGCGGTTTCAAATCCGCCCAGCCCCTGCTGTTCTGCTAACCTCTTCAACTCTTGAGTGAGGCGGGATTTTCCCATCCCGGCCTCCCCGGTGACCAAGATCACCTCCCCTCTCCCGGAGAGGACCTCTTCAATGGTCTGCCGGAGGGTCTCAACCTCCTTCTCTCTGCCTACCAACTTTACCTCCGCCGAGGGTGCACTTCGTCTGGTTGCTATAGTGCTTCTCTTTGCCTCCAGGGAGTGAACCTTCAGCGGCTCTTTCTTGCCCTTCACCTTCAAGGGGGAGGGGGGGGAGAAATCGAAACGCTCCAGAGCCTTCAGGTGAGTGTTCTGGCCAACCAGAATCTGCCCCGGTGCGGCCTTTGACATGAGCCGGGCGGCCAAATTGACGTCGTCGCCCATGACGGTGTACTCCTTGCGCAGGCTACCTCCGACGTCGCCGCAGAATGCGTGTCCGCTGTTGATACCGATTCTCTGCCAGATTCTGAATCTGTTTTCCCGGTTTATCTTCTCCAGCTCTGAGTTGATCTCTAAGGCACAATGCAGGCCCCGCAGTTCGTCATCTTCGTGCGAGAGCGGAGCTCCGAAGAGGATGAGCATTTTGTCCCCTTTGGAGTATGTGTCGATGCGGGTTAAGACCCCCCCGTGGTCGCTTATGATTCTGTGCATCCGGGTGAAGTAAAGGTTGAGGAGTCGCAGGAGTTCTTCTCTGGATTCTGGTCTCCTCTTTCCGGGATCATCCCCTGCCAACTGACTTATGAAATCGCTGAAATCGTGAAAGTTGACGAACATCACCGTGACGCGGCGGTGTTCTGCCTCCACCCCTCTGATTTCCTGAAGGGCCTGGAGCTTGTCGTAGATCCCTACCGGGAGATAAGCCTTGAGGGTCAGAGGATCACCCCTCTGTGGGCAAGGGTCTGCTTGAAGAGGCGGAGTTGGCGCTTCAAGCACGTCTCTCACCAGGAGAAGGTCTTCAGAGCCGGGTTGGACCTCCACATTGTCTGACACTCGCTCGTAGCAGCCTGGGGTGATTTTCATCTCCCCGCTTGCCGCCTGATCTGCCGCCCGAAAGGTGAGATTGACGTCCCGGCCGAGAACGATGTGTTCCAGCTTGCCTTTGACCTCCCCGACGCTGGCGGACAACAGGGTTCCGGAGTGCACTCCCAGGTGTAACTCCAGGGGGAAAACCCCCTGGCTGGTTTCCACCAGGCGGTTCTTACACATATACTCCTGCAAAGCTCTCCCACAACGGAGGGCATCGAGAGGGTGACGGTCGTCGTGGAAAAACACCAGCACCGCATCCCCGCCGAATTTGAGAATGTCACCACCGTGTCGGAAGATGATCCGGGTGAGGGTGTCGAAGGCCCGGTTCATTATGGAGGTTAGCTCTTCCGCTCCCCTTTTCCCGGAGGCCGCCAGCTTCTCCGATATGGCGGTAAATCCAGAGATGTCGGCAAAGAGGAGGCTGCCCTCGAAAAAGTCTCCGAAAACAGATTGCCCCGGGGGTCGTTTCAATTGCTGCCGGATTAGCAACCTTGGCAGATATTTGCTTACCGACTCCAGTAAGGGGAGCTGGCTTAAACCTCCCATTTTCACGAGAGATATCCGTTCTTGTAGGCAATAATGCGGACGAAATACAGCACCGCTACGTGCATCACCTGGTCAAAGTAATACGTTTGCTTGGTGTCCGGGAGGAGGTGGAGTTTGGAATAGTCCTGAATCCAGTGTATGACGAAGATGACCAGCAGGCATACGCCGATGAACTCCCAGCCGAATTTCGCGGGGCTCTCGACCAGATAGTATATGACCAACACCGCGGCGATGCTCAAGGTGTAGGTGACAACATGCCTGGTTAAAACGACGATAGAATTTCTCTTATTACCGGCGGTCTCGTCGGATTGCATCCCGTAATCGCCTAAGTAGTGTCCTAGAAGTAGATACAGTATCGGGTCCATGGGTCCACTCAGGAAGTCCTGACTTTCTCCGGAGAGGTGAATTCTTTAGGTTTCAACGTTTCGACTGGCGGCTTGACCGGCAAGAGGACTGTGAAGGTGGTGCCCACTCCCTCCTTGGAGTCCACCGAGATCTCTCCCCCGTGAACCTCCACAACTCGTTTGATCGTCAGAAGCCCAAAGCCGTGCCCCTTTGGTTTGGTGGTAAACCGTTTCTCGAATACAGAGTCGAGGTGCTCAGCTTTAATTCCCCTGCCAGTGTCAGCTACCTTTATCTCCACCATCTCCCGCTGAGGCAGAAAGCGTGTTGAGACTGAGATCTCTCTTTTTCTGGATTCAACCTCCGAGAGGGCTTCGGCGGCGTTGTTGAACAGATTGTAGAAGAGCTGTTGCAGGCGGTTGGGGTCGGCTTGAATTGCCGGGAGGTTTGGGTCCCAGGAAGTCCCGAAACCGACCTGGCGGAAACGCGCCTGGGGTTTGATGAATGCCAGCTCGTTATCCAGAAAGAGGCTCAGATTGCAGGGAACGAAATTGACCTTCTGTTGAGAGAGGCTCATCAGGTTCTCGGTGAAAATAGTCATCTTTTGGATCGCCTCTTGCATCGCCTTGATTTTTTCCTGAATCTGGAGATAGTCCCCTCTGGCCATAACGAAGGGCAGAAGCTCCAAATTCCCTCCCAAGATGCTGATGTAGTTGTTGAGTTCATGGGCGACCTCAGCGGCCATCTCTCCTCGGGAGGCCATCTGCTCCAGTTCCAGAGCCTGTCTTTCTAAGTTTTTCTCCTCGGTTATATCCTCGATTATGCCCAGAACCCCGACCACCTCTCCCCTTTCGTCCTGGACTCCGGTGGCGGTCAGTTGAGTTAAAAAGTAAGTCCCATCTCGCCTCTGAGCAGTGACCTCCCTCCGAACCAAAAGGCTCTCTTTTATCGCCTGGTCGATGCTTTCCTGAAGTGAGCTTTGAGCACTTGTGGCGAACAAGGAGATGAAATTGATCCCCTTTATCTCCTCCAGAGAGTATCCGAAAAATCTGATGGCAGTCTGGTTGAAGGTTACTATTCTTTTCTCCGGGTCGGTGACCACGATGGCGTTGGGAGTGGTGGAGATAATTCTCTCCAGAAACTCCTTGGCCTCCTGAAGCTGTTGGTTGCTCTTCTGGAGTTCGGAGGCCAATCGCATCTGGAGGTCGTAAGCCTCTCGCAGTTCCCGATTCTTCCTCTTCAAATCCTCTATCAGGTGGAGGTCTGACTCCCGCAGTCGGTAGGACAAAGCTCCCATTATCTGATTGGCCAGGACCGGATTTGACCCCAGAAGGGAGAGGAATCTCTGCTTGGGCAGTTCTAACATCTGACATTCTTGGACGGTTTTGGCACTGGCAAAGCGGGGAGCATTCTGGATTAGTGCCATCTCCCCGAAGAAATCTCCGGCCCCCCTCACCGCCAGAGTGACCTTGTCACCCCCTTCGGCGGACTCTTTCTGAATCTCGACCTCGCCGGAGATAATCACGTAGAAAGTATCCCCCGAGCTGCCTTCCTCGAATAGACGATGATCCGCGGAATAACGCCTCTTCTCCATCAGTCTGGAGATATTATCCAGTTGCTGGTCACTGAAGCGGGCGAAAATCGGGATGGTCGCCAAAAGCTCTGTCGTGGGCTCAGACATTGTGCCATACCCTTGAGTTTATGATATAATTCTCCCGGATAATTATCGACAGAAATTCTGGGGTCATTATCGGGAGGGTATCGATTTGATTGAAAAAAACTGGGGGGGGAATGGGCGTCGGGAGGTGCACCGAACGGTAAGATCATGGGTTTTCAGCCACCAATGAACTGGTTGTCGGGTGAACGATTTTCCTTGACATCGGTGTCGGATTTTGAGATATTTCTTGTGAAAAATGTAACTTGCTTGGCGTATATCTTGAAGGAGCCCATCCTGTGGTGACCTCTAATGTAAGCAAAACTGCCGAGAGTCTCATATCCCAATGGACTTTTGCCGGCCGTGCCTTGGAGCTTGAAAGCTCCATAATCAGGGACATCTTGAAGGTTACCTCCCTGCCGGAGGTTATCTCTTTCGCGGGAGGCCTGCCGGCGCCGGAGCTTTTCCCTATTGAGGGTTTGAGGAAAGCCTGCCGGAAGGTGCTGGAGGAGATCGGGCCGGCTGCCCTTCAGTATTCTCTGACTACCGGCGTTCCCCCGCTCAAGCGTTTTCTGGCAGAGAGGGTTTCAAAACAGGGGTTCGAGGTCGACGAAGGCAACATCCAGGTGACGGCAGGTTCCCAGCAGGGGTTGGATTTGGTGGGACGACTTTTCGTGGAGCCAGGAAATGTGGTAATTACCGAAATCCCCACTTATCTGGGAGCTATCCAGGCCTTCAATTTTTACGGCGCCAAATATGTTTCCGTGCCTATGGATGAAAATGGGGTGCTGGTTGAGGAGCTGGAAGATAGAGTAAAGAAATCCAAACCTCGTATCATATATATCGTCCCGAACTTCCAGAACCCCTCCGGAATCACCCTATCGGAGGAGAGGCGTCACCAACTGGTGGAGGTCGCCAAACGTTATGAGGTTCCGATTATTGAGGATAACCCATACGGGGAGTTGCGTTATGCTGGTAAGGAGGTTCCCTCCATTCAGTCAATCGGGGGCGACTACGTAATTCAACTTCAGACTTTCTCCAAGATCATCTCTCCGGGCTTAAGGATCGGCTGGATATCAGCCTCTAAGGAGATAATGGCGTTATTCGAAAGGGTGAAACAGTCAACCGACCTGCACACTAATACCTTCTGCCAGTATGTAATAACGGAGTTCGCAAAAGATGGCTCCCTGGATAGACACATCGAGGAGTTGAAGGTTGCTTACAGCGAGAGAAGGCAGGTTATGTTGAACGCCATGGAGGCGCACTTCCCGGAGGAGGTCAACTGGACCAAGCCCGAGGGAGGTCTTTTCCTCTGGGTGGAGTTGCCCCGGGGAATGAACTCTGCTCAGCTTCTGGACAAGGCTGTTGAGAGAAAGGTGGCCTACGTTCCCGGTTCCCCGTTTTACGCTCAGACTAAGGGTGAAAATACCATGCGCCTCAACTTCTCCAACGCCTCCCCGGAGAAGATCGTCGAGGGAATAAGAAGGTTAGGACAAGTCATTAAGGAGAACCTGCCGAAGAGATCTTGAAAAGCGCTCCCCTTCATCGAATCTGAGGGGCTACTTTTAGATTCCATTTGGAGGAACATGGGACCTATATTGAAATTAGACGACCACGACGAAGAGAAGGAGATCGAATTCGAACTATCGTGGCTTCTGTCCCTCTCGACTGAGCAGAGATTCGACTTGATGCTCAAGAAGAGTAGGGAGCTAGTCGCACTTCTGGAAGCAAATGGACACCGAAGGTCTCCTGAGATTATTAAAAGAACATAACGTAGATTTCGTGATAATAGGGGCGACGGCCTTCCCGGTATACGGGTATGCCCGGGCAACGTTGGATATAGATATCTTCATCAGACCGGTGCGTTCGAATGCAGAAAGAGCTTTAGAGGCCTTGAATGAGTTCGGATACGACATGACCGACGTTGCCGTTGAGGATCTCTTGACGAAAAAGCTACTGATCCGCCAGTATGCAGTGGAGGCTGTTATTCACCCGTTTGTAAAGGGGGTAAGCTTTGACCAGGTTTGGAGGAACAGGGTGGAGGCCAAATTCGGTAAGACGGCGGTCTTTTTTGCCTCCCTTGATGATCTCATCGAAATGAAGCGCTCGACGGGTAGTCCCCAAGACTTGCAGGACCTCAAATATCTAATGCGGCTGAAAGAAAAGGGAGAGTAAGATAGATTCCTTTGTGGGGACGGCTTCAATCCAGAACTGACGAGAACTGCCGGGGTTAAGGTTGTGCCGAAGAGACATGGCTGGTAGTTGCTCTGCTCTTCAAGTTTGCCGGTATCTTTTGAAAATCTCGAAGAATCTGTATTTCCTGCTGACCTCTTCGAAGGTAGCTCCGAACTCCGCTCCCACCAGCACTATGAAAGCGGAGTAGAAAATCCAAAGAAGCACCACCACCAAGGTGCCGAAGGAGCCATAAATCCTCTCCAGGTTGGTATAATGCTTGATGTAGAGATCGAAGAGCAGCTTGGCCACCTCCCAGGAAACTCCCGCGAACAATGCTCCCACCAGGGCCGCGGAGGTGGGGACCTTGCGATTGGGGATGGCCTTGTAGAGAAGAAAGAAAAGCAGTATCCCCAGAAAGAGAGGGATGCCAATCTGCAGAATCTTGGTGGTGTAACCGATCTCCTGCAGGCTGAGGTTTAAAAGCGGTATGGTCCGATGGGTTACGATGGTGTAGAGCACGGTCAGGAGAACCGAGGCCACCAGGACGACAACCGAGAGGGGCACCAAGACTATCGAGAGAAGCTTGCTTTTCAGATAAGGCCTCCCTTTGTCCACCCGCCAGACGATGTTCAGGGAATTCTCAACCACTGAAAAGATTCGGGAGGCCGCCCATATGAGCCCGCCGATACCGATGATCCCGAAGACCGCCTTCTTGTTGACGAAGTCGGAGAGAAAACCGGTTATGTCCGAAGCCGAGGCCGGGATAACTTTGAGAAGAAGATTCAATACCTTCTGAAAGGCCACCTCTGAGGACTGAAGGACGTAACCGGAAATGGCGACGAAGATCAGAAGAAGCGGTATGATCGACAGCATGGCATAGAAGGAGATCGCTGCCGCCATGATAGAGACGTTGTCCACGTAAAAGGTGTGAACGAAAGTCCCCTTAATCAGGCTCCAGGCGAAACCCAAAAACCCCCGCAGGGAATCGGTAAGTCTTTCTAACTTCGGTTTCAACAGAAACTAAGAGGTTAAGGAGACGATGAGGGCACCAAAGAAACAAACCGTGAAAAACTATCCCTTAAAGCAGTCACGTAGCACCGACTAGAGAGAATGGACAGAAAAACTCTGGAGCAAATCTCCAAATTACCTCGTAGAAATCCGAGAGGATCTATTCCCGCTTGCCTCCCAGGAACAGCCCGATCGGCTCTAAGCTCTCGACGTGGTCGCATATAACCTTGATGGCGGCAGTGATCGGGATCGCCAGAATCACCCCGATCGCTCCCCACAGAAGTCCCCAGAACATGGAGGCCACCAGCACCGCCAGAGGATTCAAATCGACGGTGTCGGAGGTCAACTTCGGCGTGATGAGGTTCGACTCCAGAACCTGTACCACCGCGAAAAAGATCGCCACCCACACCATCGGCATGACCGCCTTAGTCTGAATGCCGGCGACGATGATGGGGGGAACGGCACCGATGAAGGAGCCGACATAGGGGATCAGATTTAAAAGTGCCGCCAAAGGTCCCCAGATGTAAGCATAATTCACTTTGAGCAGAAGCAGACCAACCGTGAAGACAACGGTGAGCGCCACGGTGGTGATGAATTTGACCACCATGAATCCCCGAATCTGATTGTTGATCTCCAGGAGAATGTCCTGGGTCACCCCCTCCTGAGATTTCCCGAAGGCCCGGGCGAGTTTCTTTCTGAAAATCTCCTGGTCGTACAAGATGAAGAAGGTCAGGAATATTATCAGAAAGGAGGAGAACAGAAAAGAGACCGCTGAGCTTATCCCCTTGAAAAGGTATTTGCTGGCGTCTGTTAAGGCTGAAGGTTTTACCTCAAGATTCTCAATGTCGGGGATGAGGTTGGGGAACCTCTCCTGAATCACTCCGGCGCGCTGCTTCAAATCCACTGAGAGCTTTGTGAGACCCTCCAAATAGCTAGGTAGATCAACAGCCAGGCTTTGGAGCTGTTGACCCAAAAGATAGATGATCGCAAAGAAAATCCCCACTGCAATGAGCATGACTATGACCACCGCCAGAAGGTGGGGGATTTTGATCTTCTTGAGGAGGCTAACTGCCGGACTCAAGATGAATGCACATGAGACTGCTGCCACCAGGGGCACCACTATCGGACTGGCGAAATAACAGAAGGCGGCGGTCGCCGAGAGAGCCAGAAGGGGCATCGCCAGCGCGTGCAGGCTCAGAAGCTGAGAGGTCTTGTCCACCAGCTTCTTCTCTGCGGAAGGATCCCTCTTCGGGAAAAGGTGTTCGCGGGAGTCCTTTCGATCGCTCTTGTGCTCTCTATTCTCCATGATAACGAGATCCCGAGAGAATGACTCCGTTCATCTCCTGAATTCGTCTCCTCACACCGGTAACTTGAACGCGCAGGTCAGACTCTGCCTCCGTGGGTTTTCATCAGTTCCACGAACTCGGCCTCCTCGATTACCTCAACCCCCAACTGGAGAGCTTTGTCGTGTTTGCTTCCGGGGTCGGCCCCGACGACGACGTAATCGGTCTTCCGGGAAACCGAGGAGGATACTCGGCCTCCCAGCTCTTCGATGGCGCTTTTGGCCTGCTCCCGGGTGAACTTCTCTAAGGTTCCAGTGAGGACGAAGGTCTTTCCGGTCAAGGGTAAGCTCCCCTCGATTTCTCTCTCCACTGGGAATTTCATGCCCCCTTTTTTGAGCTTCTCCAAAAATTCGAGATTCCTGGGGTCTTCAAAGAAATTGTGAATTGAGGTCGCAACCACCGATCCGATCTCATGCACCGCTGTCAGGCTCTCCACCGTCTGGCTTCTCAAGTTGTCGATGGAGCCGAACTGCTTGGCCAGCACCTGGGCCAAATGATAGCCGACGTTGCGAATGCCTAAGGAGAAGAAGAGCCTCGTCAAAGAGGTGGTTTTCGATTTCTCTATCTCCGAGAGAATGTTGGTGGCCAATTTCTCCCCCATTCGCTCCATCGGTAGAAGCTCTTCCTTGGTGAGAAAGTACAGGTCTGCGGGATCGGCAATCATTTTTCTTTCCACCAGCTGGTTTATAGTCTTAAACCCCAGCCCCTCGATGTCCATCGCCCCTTTGGAGACGAAGTGAGCGATCCGCTCCTTCACCTGAGCCGGGCAGGAGATTCGGGTGCAACGGGAGATGGCCTCTCCCGGAGGTCTCTCCACTTTAGAGCCACATACCGGGCAACTTCGCGGCATCACGAACCTTTTCTCCTCTCCGGTCCGTTTGGAGGTGATGACCTTGACCACCTCCGGGATAACGTCCCCGGCGCGCTGAACCACGACGGTGTCGCCCACTCTGATATCCTTCCTTGCGATTTCGCCTTCGTTGTGCAGCGAGGCTCTGGAGACTTCTACCCCTCCTACTCGAACCGGTTTGAGATGTGCAATCGGCGTCAAGGCTCCAGTACGCCCGACGGAGATTAATACATCCTCGACTTTGGTGGTTTCCTGCTGAGGAGGGAATTTCCAGGCCACCGCCCAGCGGGGAGAGTGAGACAGTTCCCCAATTTCGGATTGCAGGTCGTAACTGTCGACCTTGACCACAGTGCCGTCGATATCGTATTCGAGCGCATCCCGCTTGCTGAGAATAAACTGGTGATAGTCTGCGACCTGGATCGTTTTCCTACACAGCTTCACAAAGGGATTGATCTTGAAACCCAATTGACTCAGATACTGCATGGTTTTGTAGTGGGAAGAGAGGCTTTTACCCTTAAGTAGACCGATGCCGTATGCGAAAAATTTCAATGGCCGGGAGGCGGTAATCTTGGAATCCAGCTGCCTGACCGATCCAGCGGCGGCGTTCCGGGGATTTGCGAAGGGTTCCTCCCCGGCTTCTTCACGGGCATTATTCAGTTTCTCGAAGTCCTCCTTGAAGATGATGACCTCGCCTCGAACCTCGATCAGATCCGGAAGCTTTCCGCCGTCGGGCCTCAGGTGCAAGGGGATGGTCTTTACGGTCCTGAGATTAATGGTGATGTCCTCACCGGTGGTTCCGTCACCTCTGGTGGAGCCCAGCTGGAATGACCCCTTCCGGTAAACCAGCTCCACTGCCAGACCGTCGAACTTGGGCTCCACGGTGTAATGGATTTTCCCCTCCGGAGCTCCGGACAGCTCTAAGACCCTCCGGTGAAAATCAGAGAACTCCTCTTCGCTGGTGGCCTTGTTCAGGGAGAGCATCGGGAGGCTGTGCCTGACGGTTCTGAATTTCTCGAGCGGTGGGGCTCCCACTCGCTGCGTGGGGGAATCCGGCGTCACCAGTTGCGGATGCTTGGCCTCCAGTTCTAAAAGCTCGTCAAAGAGGCGGTCAAACTCCGCATCGGAAATCTCGGGGCTGTCGAGGATGTAATAACGGTAATTGTGATGGTCTATCTCTTGTCGTAGGCGTCTTACTCTCTCACGGACAGCTTTCGAAGCTGCGGGCATGGCCTCCCCCATCAGTCGCTCGAAAGATGACTTCCGCAGTAGAGCATGAGCCAGATGACCTTCAGCCTCCCCGCCTCCCGCGAGTGCCACCGAGATGCTTGTCCTTTCTCCGGCGAGAGAGCAGATGGCGGTCATGCTTCAAGCGGTCTCTGACGTAGTCCCGGAACTTCTCCTTCTCTTCTGCCCGCTTTTGCCTTTCCATCTGGAGGCGTTTGTGCTTTTCGGCATCGGCCTTTACAGTCTCGGTTTCAACCGGTTCCTCTTCTTCTTTTGCCTCCGGCTTTTCCGTTTCTTCCTGGACTTTGGGCTCTTTATCGTCTGGCATGGTCGCGACCTCCTGACTGTCGGAGTTCTTAGAAATCTATCGGTCTCTCACCTCTTTCAAGCTAACATCTTAGCGTTTTTTTGTCAAACTAATAATCAAGATCGCGGTGGCTTGCTGCTATTGACGCGACAACTCTTGGCCCAAGGTTTGCTTTATGGTCTTTGAAATCCGCTGTGAGTCTTCTCGGGCACCGGTCGACGGTCAGTCTGGCCGAGTTCTGTCAAATCATCGGCAGATTAGTGATTGTAATGACTTCACGGTAAGGAGATTTTTTAGGTTCCTAAGGGGCAACTCGTCCGTTTTTATACTGGTGTGTATGACCGTCGCGGAATTGATTGGAGCGAGAGAGTGGTGCTTTTGGGCTGCTCCCTGGGGAGGGAGAAACCTGGACTATTCCGTGGTGGCAGACTGTTGAGAAGAAGTTTTGCATGGCAGTGAGAGAGAATTTAGCGTTGTAACCTTCTGAGAGCAAAGGACGGGAGAGCTTGCACTTTTGACTAACTCTGGATGCTCATCACCTCTCCTCCTCGAGAGCGCCCCCTCTGGGGGCGTTCTCATTTTAGGGCCCTTTCTTCGGCAAAGATTACTCCGCCTCCCCTATTACGTAGCTGGAGCTGATTTCTGCTCTGGGTTTGAGGGTAGCACCTACGGAACAGTATTTCTCCTCCGAAAGCTCGATTGCCCGCTCCACCGCCTCCTTTTTGATCCCCTTGCCAACTATGCGATAGCTGAGATGGATCTTCTTGAAATACTGGGGGAATTCCTTTTCCTGCTCCCAGCCGACGGTGACCGCCATGCTTTTCAGATCCTGCTTCTTTTTCTGCAAAATCCTGACAACGTCGACGGCAGAGCAGCCCCCCAATGCAATCGGCAGAAGGTCTGAGGGCTTAAAGCCGGTTCCTCCCCCGCCCTTTTCCACCGGGATGTCCATGACGACCGAATGTCCCTTCTCGTCTGAAGCCACAAACTGAACCTCTCCGGTCCATTCTATCTTGATTTCGGACATTGTCCCTCCACTTGCTCAAGTTTTCTGATAATAAACGTTCAGGGCTTCTTGTTGTTCCGGCGAGGAGTTTGGCATCACAAATCGAAGGAGAGCTGCGGGTCTTCTGTGTTCGCCCTGGCTTTTCTCGACGGTGCCAGATGCACAACTTCAAATCGGAATTTCCTGGATAGAAAATCCGCGAGAATCTTCCGGTGACATCTCTCGGGCTCTTTCTCCATGCACATCAGGGCCACTCTCCTCTGACTGGCAAGTTCAGCTACCGCTTCAACGTATCTGTAGTTCACCTTGGAGATCCGCTCGAAATAGAGCCTGAAAACCTCTTGACCGCTTCTGGCGTCCGTGATCTTCTTGCGAAGCTGAGTAGGGGTGCCAAGTTCGGGTCGATGAATGTATTCGATCCTCGCCTCCTGTATTGCACTTCGGAGCCTACCCTTGCAGAATTCGGGTCTCTTAGAATAGGCATCGTAGCGGACATCGACGAGGGTATCAATCCCTCGTTTCTTCAGGGTGTTGACCAGTTCCGACAGCGAATAACCCTGGTAGCCGATGGTGAATATCATAGACTTTTGTTCCATGTTCAATTGGTACCATAATGATCTTTTGAAATCATATCAAGAAATATGGTTTTTTTGCTGGAGGCGATCCACCTCTGGCAAGGAAAGCATCGAGAGGTAATCCGTAGTGGTCGGAATTCATCCGACCCAAGGTTGGTGGTGAATTCACCGCTTTATGGGTTCAGTCGTATTCTTTGAAATCCATTCGGATCCGTATAGACCTGAACGTTTCCACTACATTCTCATTCTCCATTGAGCAATAGCCTGAGAGGTGCGGCGCTCTCTTGCAGGCAGGCGCACCCATAAGTCCTTTCCCTTCCCTTACACAGATGCAATTACTCACCAAATGGTATTTGCATGTTGACATCCCTGGCTTCTGAAAAGAGAAGTGCGGGAGAGGATCAGGACCCCTCCCGCATTTGCTCAAGTTCTGAATGCTGATAAGATGACTCAGTCGTCTATCTGGGCCTTCTGGAGCTTGCCGGAAAAGTCGATGTAGATCGCCTTCCATTCCGAGAAGACATCCAGGGCGGCGGTCCCGG
>JBHIBM010000017.1:0-15830 GCA_046759085.1 Candidatus Zixiibacteriota bacterium | reverse complement strand
GTGGAAGGTTGGCGACAACACCGAATGGGAAGTAGTCGAGGTAGACCGTCTGGACACTGCGCTTCCGACCGTAGCCGAGCTTCACCAGAACTATCCCAATCCCTTCAACGCCACCACCAACATCAGCTACAGTTTGGCGGAGCCGGGGAATATCAGCCTCAAGGTTTACGACATTTGTGGTCGTTTGGTGGTTACCCTGGTTGACGGACAGACGGATGCTGGTCAGCAAGTGGTGGCTTGGGATGCCTCCACTTTCCCCAGTGGCGTTTACTTCTACAAACTGACGGCTGGAGATTTCACTGCGGCAAAACGGACGATGCTAGTGAAGTAATTCACGCACGGGAACAAACTAACAGCGCTCGGACTTTTCCGGGCGCTTTTTTTCTGGTGAATGGTAAATAGTGAATGTTGAAGGGTCAACGGCTCATCACCTCACCAGAGCGGAAACCTTTAGGTTTCCACTTTCCTATATCCTCTCCCCTATCTCCTGTTCCCTACTTTATAAAAGGTACTCGAAGACCTCTTTCGCTTTCCGAGCGAGTCCGAAATTGTAAAGGCAAATCCCATATCTAACCACAGCGTCACGATCTTTCGGAGAGATTTTCAGGGCCTCCCTGAAATAATCTAACGCCTTCTCATCTTCTCCCTTGCCGATTTTGACATACCCCAGACCGGTCGACGCCTCGACATTGGTAGAATGCATATCTCTGGAGGTGAGAAACTCCGCTTCCGCCTTCAACACATTGCTGAGTCTGTAATGACACCACCCTGCGAGATTGTGCCAGGCAACCGATTTGGGGTCGATGCTAAGCCCTTTTGAGATTAGCCTCAAGGAGTCCTCAATCCGGTCCTGTCGATAAAGGTCTGAGGCGCGACCGTATGTCTCTCCGACCGCCACAGTCTTTCCTCTCTCCGAAAACGAAGTGTCGGTCGCAAAGTAAGTCAGCGTGAAAATCAACAGAACCAGAAGGACTGAGACCAAACCATTCCCTTTCACGTGTGTCGCTCCCCCTTTTTCGGTTTAACGGCAAGCTGTCTGCCGAAGAAGACTCTTCTACCTGGTGACACAAACTGGACTCTTACTCAAGTTTTCCAAAACACTTGCCTAAAGGGTTTGGCGTTCCTTTCTTGTAATATAATGATAGCAGGCTTCCAGGAAAAGGTTCAGCCCTTTTTGTCCAAGACGTTCGAGGCTCCTTAAACCTTAGCAGAAAATGAAAAGTCCAACGTTACAGCATTTCCAAAGGGTAGTCTGCTCTGCGTTGACACTTCTGGTCTTTCTATTTTCAACGGCTCATTCAAGTGACGACCCCCTTCAGGAAATTCTAGAATTGTGTGAACTGGAACGTCTTCCCGCCCAGGATGACTATCCCGATCACCCCGCGGTAGTACTTTACGACTCCGGCGAGTTTTCGATCGAGCTGGAGAGAGGAGTGAGGCCAGATTTCAACACCGAGTTGAAGAAAAGACACATCCTCCTCGTCCTCAATCCCCTGGGAAAAGACTACGGGAACTTGAAAATCTATTTCGGGCACAACAGCGAAATAACCGAATTCAAAGGCCGGGTGATCACACCCCAGGGAAAAGTGGTCAAGGTGGATAAGAAACAGCTTCTGGAGGTCACTGCCTTTGCGGAGTTCTTCCTTTACTCCGACACCAAGGCGAAGGTGGCCGCTTTCCCGGAGATTCTAGTTGGCTCGATAATAGACTACCAGTACACGAAAAGATACAAGAACCCCTTGGCCTGGGATACCTGGAATTTTCAGGGAGTTCTCCCAACGGTCAAGTCCATCTACACCTTGATACTGCCAAGAAGGTTCTTTCAGCCCGACCAATCCGGCAAGTCTGACTGGTTCAAATGGAGGTACAAAACGTACGGAATCGAAGATAAACCGCTCAAAGGGTCGATCCCGAAAGTCGCTCCCCCGGGAGAGGAGCGCTATATCACCCACACCTGGACTGCGAGAGATCTACCGGGCATTGAGCTCGAACCCTTTATGCCACCTCTCTCGCAGGTCAGAGCCAGAGTGGTTTTCTCCGACGGGATCTCCGGCACCTGGAGGGAGATTGGCAACAAATACTATGAGCTAATCGAAAAACAACTGAGATCCTCGGGGAATCTGTCACAGAAAGTTTGGGAGCTGACCTCCGACACCGAGGACAGGCTCAAGAGGATGAAATCGATATACTACTTCGTCCGCGACAATATTCGCTACGTTGCCATCCACTTGGGCAGGGGCGGTTATGTGCCCCACTATCCACGGCAGGTTTTCGAGAACAAATACGGCGACTGCAAAGATGTATCCGCGCTTCTGATCTCGATGCTGAAGGGGATCGGGATAAAAGCCCATCCCGCCCTTATCTGCACTAAGGATTACGGCTTCATCGACACCACCATCTGCTCTCTGGATCCATTTAACCACATGATCGTCTACATCCCCGGAGAAGATGAACCGATCTGGCTCGATGCCACCTCCAAATTCGCGCCGTTCAACTTCCTGCCCTGGCAGGACAGAGAAGTTGAGGCCTTCGTTGTCCGACAAGATGGTGGCTCAGAGTTTGTGACCACCCCTTCGTCAGACAAAAGAGAAAACCTGAGCAAGAGGGTATTCAATCTCTCAATCAACGAAGAGGGTGACCTTACCTGCAAGGGCTTTTTGGAGTACGGTGGAACCCGGATGGAGGAGGTACGCTCCGATTTCACCTATGCTTCCCGGGAAGAGTCAGAGAAAGCTGCACGGAGGTATCTCAACCAATGGTGTCCGGGGGCAACTCTGATCGACTTCAGACTGGAGAACTTCGACTCTCCGGAGGGAAACGTCAGAATCTGGCTCTCCTTCAAAGTGGAGGACTATGCCGATGATGTCGGGGCGGAAATGGTCTTTTTTCCTAATATCCTGAACCGCCTGGAATCGACCGCTCCCTTCTCCGAGGAGAAAAGAGAACACTATCTACATTTCTACAATCCCTATACCGAAATCGATACCCTAAGTTTCCTGCTCCCCAACGGCTATCAGGTTGAGAGCTACCCCTCTGCCAAAAGCCTCAGTTGCAAATGCGGGCTTTTTCGTTCGAGCTGCCGTGTTGTCGGCGACACTTTGAAGTATCACCGCTTCTTGCAGCAGGAGGAAGTTTACTTAGACCCCTATTATTACCCTGAGATAAAGGAATTCTTCGAGGCCATAAGCACCGCCGACAGGGAGATGGTACTCGTCAGAAAGAAGTAGAAATCTCCGTTTTTTGGGATTAAATTCTGGCCGTGGTCGAGCTCTCCGAATTAGAGAAAAAGGCTGAAACTGCCTGGCAGATGCTTTCCGACTGCTCCATCTGCCCGCGCCGATGCCACGTTAACCGTCTGCAAGGAGAAGTTGGGATTTGCAGAACCGCTGAGCTACCGTTGGTTTCCAGCTACAACCTCCATTTCGGGGAGGAGCCTCCTATCTCCGGACACCGTGGGTCCGGAACGATATTTTTCGCCAACTGCAATTTGAGATGTCTTTACTGTCAGAATTATCCCATAAGCCAGATGGGAAACGGGGAGGTCACATCATTGGAAACAGTGGCGACGATGATGTTGGAATTGGAGAAGGCCAACGCCCACAACATAAACTTCGTCACTCCCACCCACGTGGTTGCGCAGATCTTGAAAGCGCTGGTGACCGCCAGGAAGAAGGGGCTGACTCTGCCGATAGTCTATAATAGCTCTGGATATGACTCTTTAGACACTCTGAAGCTGCTGGATGGGGTGGTGGAGATCTATATGCCGGACATGCGCTACGGAGAAAATCAGTCCGCTTCACGCTTCTCGGGCGTAAAAGACTACGTGGAGGTGAACCAAGCCGCCATCAAGGAGATGTACCGTCAGGTCGGGGATTTGGTTGTGGACGAAGGCGGGGCTGCCACGAGGGGAGTCCTGATCCGCCATTTAGTCCTGCCCAATGGCCTTTCAGGCAGCAAGAAGATCTTCGACTTTCTGGCCAAGGAGGTCTCAAAAAACAGTTACGTCGGCCTGATGAGCCAGTATTTCCCGGCCTATGAGGCTTTAGACATAAAAGAGATTTGCAGAAGGGTGAATAGATCCGAATTCGGGCAGGTCAAGAGGTGGTTTTTCGAAGCCGGGCTCTCGAAAGGATACATTCAGCCGGAGCCTCTTTATTGAAATCTGGTTGCAAAAGATGAGCTTTTGAGCTATCCTTTGAGTGCTTGTTGCATTTAGGAATCTGAAGCCTGGTTTCACACTATGCGAGCGATGCTTCCAGCAATTAGAAATGGCCTGAAACTCTCGTTGGCGCTACCAGTACTGTCTCTCTATTTTCTGTTGAATAGCACCTGCGTCTATTACAACACCTTCTATTACGCCGAGAGGTATTTCAAGCAAGCCGAAGAGAATCAGAAAAAGCGAGAAAAACAGGCCCAAGGGCAACAACAACCGCAATCATACCCACCCACCGGGAGGCGATACCCTCAGAAAGGCTACGAAGAGGCTTACCAGAAAGGTTACCAGCCTCAGCCGCGAACCAGCTACAATCCCGATAGGGAACTGTATGAAAAGGCGATCAAGAAAGCCTCCAAAGTTCTGGCCTTCCATCCTAAGAGTAAATATGTCGACGATGCCCTGTACATAATTGGCAAATCCTATTACAGCATGGAGGAATATCAGAAGGCGGACCGGAAATTCAAAGAGCTGGTGGTCAACTTCCCGAAGAGCAAGTTTATTCCTAAAGCTTACTTTTACATGGGCATGAGCCACTTCCATCTGGAGGATTACGCTAAGGCCCAGGAGGCTTATGGCGAGGTCCTAAAGATCCCCAAGAAGAAAGAGTTGAAAGACCAGGCGAGCTTCATGTTAGCGGAGATAGCCTACAAAGAGCAGGACTATCCCAAGGCGATAAAGCTGTATCAGCAGATGCTGTCTCAGTATCGCGAGAGCGAAAAATCCGCCCAGGCACAACTTCAGATTGGAGAGTGCCATTTCCAGCTCGAAGATTACCAGGCCGCAGCCGCTGCCTTCGAAATGGTCGAGAAACATCACCCCGATAGTGAAACTTACTACCTCGCTAGGTTTCGAAGGGGAGAGAGCCTTTATCTTTCGGGGAAACAGGAGCCGGGGCTGGCTGTTTTTCAAAAACTCGGCCAGGATGAAAGATACTTTCATCATCAGGCGGCGGTGAAGCTGAAGATTGCCGCGGGAGAACATCAACTGGGAAGACAAGACCGGGCAATGAAAACGTATGAGGAGGTCATAGAGTCGCATCCCAGAACCGAGGAGTCGGCCCGGGCATACTACGAGTTGGGGCGCATTTACCAGTTAGAGCTACTGGATTTGACCAGGGCCAAAGAGATGTTCGACAAGTGCAAGACGGAAAAGCCCTCCTCGGATGTGGCCAACGAGGCTCTGGCTCGCTCCGCAGAGATTGCCAAGCTCAAATCCTATCGAGAGCAGCTGGCCGACTCACTCGGTGAGGCCGGCGCGGAGACTCAGTTCCTGCTCGCGGAGGCTTTACTTTTAGATATGGGGCAGCCCGACTCTGCCCTCCAGGAGTATATGGATCTGGTGGAAAGAGAACCAGAAAGCAATTATGCTCCCAAGGCCCTCTACGCCGCCGCATATATCTACAAGGAGCTCAAGGGAGACACCGCAGAGGCAGTAGACCTCTACCAGCGTATCACCCAGGAGTATCCTTCAAGCGAGTACGCCTTGGTGGTCGCAGATTCCTTGGGGAGAGAGATAGCCATCGCCGACTCCCTCAACCTGGGCGCTCTCTTTGAACACGCTCAGGACTTGCTTTTTAACCGCGGAGATCCCGATTCTGCGTTGCTGTTGCTATTTGAAGTCGAGGCTCGTTTCCCCCAGAGCGACTATGCACCTCAAGCCGCTTTCACCCGCGCCTGGATTGTTGACACCTATCTCTTTCCTGAGGATTCCAGCGGAATATATGCGTATCAGGAGATAATCGAGAAATACCCCGACACCGAATTTGCTCAGGCGGCAAGGGACCGTCTGGGGCTGACCAGGAAGACCTCCGATCTTGCGGCTGAGTACACCCTGGTCGAAGGAGGAGACACCACCACCTTCAATCCCGAAGACACCACCACTTACAGCAGGCTCGGCTATCCCATTGCACCGGAACCTCTCCGAGCGGGAGTCTTCGTCTATCCCGAGGAGCTGATCGACTACGAGTATAGAGGTAAAGTCCTCTTGAAGATATTCATTGACACCTTCGGCCAGGTTAAAGAGGCTGAGGTTTTAGGTTCCTCTAATTCCGATCTGATAGACCAGGCCGCCATCGATGCCGCCCTAAAGACCAGCTTCGATTTCCACCGTATGGACCCGAAAGAGCTAAACGGCTATTTCCTCCATCAGGTAAAATTTGAGCCTCCGGAGCGCAAGGGTTCTCGCTATGAACCCGGGGTCGGTCCTTAAACTTGGGTGTTGACTCTGTGCCCTATCAACTTGATGCCACTGTTGCCGCAATCAGATCGATAGCTCCCTCCCTTTTCAGGATGACTCTTCATTGTCCTGCAATTGCGAGGAGCTCCCACCCCGGAAATTTCGTTCATATCTTGACATCGAAAGCCGGAGAGCCTTTCTGGAGGCGGGCCTATTCAGTTCACGATACCGACACCGCGGCAGGGATCTTCGAGATCATCTTCAAGGTCGTCGGGCGGGGGACAAGCTCGCTCTCCCGGATGAAAAGGGGCAACATGCTCAATCTGTTAGGCCCACTGGGAAACAGTTTCACTCTCCCCTCAAAAAGAAACATCGTAGCTTTGATCTCAGGTGGAGTGGGAGTCCCTCCTCTGCATTTCCTTGCAAAACATCTAATCCGCAAGGAAAACTTGCCCCCAGGGAATATCCTCTTCTTTGTCGGGGCGAGGACGAAAGCCGAGCATTTCTGTCTGTCGGAGATGCGAAAGCTGAAGCTCAAGTCGTTTCCGGCAACCGATGATGGCAGTTTCGGCCACCGCGGTTTTGTAACCTCCTGTTTTGAGGAGGCGATGCAATCGACCTCTCTACCGCTGGATGATTTGAAGGTATATACCTGTGGGCCCGAGGAGATGCTGAAAGAGATGGCAAAGCTCTCAGCCAAGTACAACATCCCTTGCGAGGCTTCTCTGGAAACGGCTATGCCCTGTGGGATCGGCGCTTGTATGGGATGTGCAGTGAAGGTGAAGGGGACCCAAGACCGGGAGAGCTTCGATTTCAAGCGTGTCTGTAAGGACGGGCCGGTATTCCCACTGGAGAAGATCATCTGGCATGACTGAGGCTCCTGCAACAATGTTCTCCAAGTTCACACAAGCAGCCCAGGCGAGACTTCAGCCACAGACTCACGTCTATCTCCTGCTGGTGCACGGACATTGAGGTTCTTTGGCAAACATCGAAGCGACTGAACCGAGTCTTGTTCAACCGGTAACTCAGGGACAGTAAAGGCCTTTGAGCGTTGATGTTATTCAAGACCTCCAGATCCGTCTCAATCCCCCGGCTCCCAAGGATTTCTAAAGAAAATGGAAAAAGAGTAGAAGCCCTCTATTAAAATTTGAAGAAAAATGCCGAAATGTAAAATATCTGTTGACAAAATCTGTCAGTCGGGCAATATTGAAGCGTCTCGACAGTCGCAAGATAATCCACCGAGGGGATATATCAGGGATGATATCCGAAGGGTGGTGAACGCCCACAGACGGAGCCTCTCGGAGGAATATACAAAGTCTGCCGTTGTCGTTTGCTCGGATTTCGAGTTTCAGCCCCCCTCTCGAGACTCGGCAAGCGTACAACGGCTTTTTTTGTTGGAGACGAGAAAGAGCAAGCAGGAGCCAACCGTGAGACTGCGTGAAGAATGAAATGGAGAAGTTGGCCAGCGGAACAGCTATTTGCTATTTACCATTCGCTGTTTACTATTGACTATTGGCTATTCACCACTCACAACTCACCACTCACTAAAAACCCCCTGACACAGGCCAGGGGGTTACATAGTATCTGCTCTCGGTGAGTAGCGAAAGGGACTGGCTCGCCGCCTCACTTCAAGAATGTCATTCTCATGGTCTCAGAGTAATTCCCGGCGGTAAGCCTGCAGAAGTATATTCCGCTTGTCTGCCCGGAGGCGTCCCAGATGAGGGAGTGCTTCCCGGCGCCCTTTTTTTCGTCCACCAGGGTGACCACTTTTCTGCCGAGGATGTCGAATAGCTCCAACCTGACCCTGCTAGCGGTAGCGAGTTGATATTCAATGGTGGTTTCGAGATTGAACGGATTGGGGTAAACCCTGGTTAGGGACGTTGTCAAAGGGATCTCGGGACATTTCACTGTCCAACCGTATAAAGTCCAGTCGCAAACCGCCGCTGCTTTGTCTCCCTCGATCTTGATCACCTCGAAATAGCTCGAATCCGCTACACTGTCTGGATAGATTCCGACATACCCGATGTAGAGGTAACTCCCCGCCGGAGCGCCTCCGGGAACGTTCTGGCCCAGACTATCCACACGAATGGTCTGATTCGGGTCCAGTCCAACCGGCTGCAGCCCGAGAGGTCCGTAGTATTCGCCGCTCGGAAGCTTAGCCATTGACCACACCTGCCAACTCTGAGGCTCACCGGTCAAATTCTTGAGCTTGGCGCGGAAGAAGAACCTCCCTCCTTGAGGTGGAATCGTAACTGGGGGATCATACGGAGTCAGAGTCAGCTCCACCACCTCTGCAGATGAGGGACGGATTTCAAACGACGCGGGAGTAATCTCCTGAGCCGATCCGGAACTGCCGACGACGGTGTAACGTATGCGGCAGTTGGAGGAGCTAACCTCCGGCGGCCAGATTATCTGATGACGTCCGTTGTTCGGCAGATCTTCATCTATCAGATACCAAGGCCCGTCAGGCCCGGTGAGCGACAATTCCAACCTCACCGAGGTGGTCTCGCCGGAGGGAACAGCACCGGTCCAATCGATAAAACCGACCGAGCCTCTGATGAAAACCTCACCACCGCGAGGGAAAGACGCGTTGACAGCGAGGCTCTCCGGAGCCGACGTCTCCTTGAAGAATCTGAGATGATTGCGTTCATTTGGCCAGCGGCCCTCTTCGGAAACCAGAGCAATGTCAGGGTAGCCGTTGTGGTCAGCATCTCCCCCTACACGGAGGGCGGACTTGTATCCCGGATTGGGGGTGTTGAACATCGTCTCCGGAGTCCAGTTGCCGGCGCCATCGCCGGTCCAGACGACAA
The DNA here is from genome assembly GCA_046759085.1 of Candidatus Zixiibacteriota bacterium. GTDB lineage: Bacteria > Zixibacteria > MSB-5A5 > DG-27 > DG-27 > DG-27. The sequence continues at coordinate 6,629 of JBHIBM010000017.1, read as the reverse complement.
CGTCGCCGCTCCCGAAGGCGACCACGTCCATATATCCATCCAGGTTCATATCCGCCAGCTGGGTGGCTTCAGCATTCCAGGAGGAGGGCAGGTTTCCGGAGAAGGCAACCCACAGTTCAGCGGCCTCGTCCCAACACCACACCTCCACCCCCCCGGAGGAATTGGCGAAGGATAAATCCATCCCTCCGTCGCCATCGACATCTCCCAGATCCACTCCCTCATGCCCTACCAAACCTGGAGAGGGCAGATTCACGTCGCCGTTGCTAAAGCCGCCTTGACCGTCGTTGAAATAGACGGTGCCATACTGATGACCGACGGCAAAATCAGGATAGCCGTCACGGTTAATGTCCCCGAAGACCAAATCCATCCGAGAGTTGCCACCCAAAAAGCCGAAAGACTGCACCCAGCTGCCGTCACCCTGGTTGATGTAGACGTGAACTCCGGAGCAGCAACCGAAGGAGTTGGAGGCCACATCCAGATAACCGTCGCCGTTGACGTCGGCGAAATCGGTTCCGAACATCCCCCAGTCCTCGCCGTTGGTGGCTAGACCGTCATCCCAGGGCTGCCAGTTCCTTCCAGTCCCGTCACCGAGAGCGACCTCCATAAGCTGGTCTCCGAAATCGTTTCCGGAATAATTGTGATGCATGGCGTAACCAACATCGAGCAAACCGTCGTTGTTGACATCACCTACCGCAATTCCGCCGTATCCGAAGTTACCGCTCTGGTAGACAGACCAACTACCAGCCCCATCCCCGAACCAGACCATAACTCCGTGCTCGTCGGTGTTAATGTAGGGAGAGCCGTGATCGCCAATAGAGAGAATATCCAGATGACCGTCGCCGTCGATGTCCGCCAACTCCAGTTCGGTCTGACCTCCCTCCATCCGTGGATTGTCAAGCCCATTGGAGGATTCGACATACTCCAGACTATAGCTCACAGTGAAAAGCAAAAGCGACACCAGAATTGTCAGAACAGGCAGTCCAACCCGTTTCTTAGTGGTATATTTCATAGATACTTCCTTCCGCAAAAGGATTGATTTTAAGAGTTCCAGTAACTCACTTCCAAAAGATCTTAATCGTAGAAAAAACGTAGTCTAATCCAGAGAGTCTTTTACCAAAGAAGCAAGTTATTTCAGAAAGCAGTCATCGCTTATCTTCCAGCCAGCTGGGTGGACTTAAGCCGAAGTGTTAAGTCAACAAATCAGACCACTCCCCCTCAATATACCCGGCTTATAGCGTATGTCAAGGATTTTCAGAGGCTTAGCTGCCTGGTGCGGTCTGTTGACCCGTCAAAATTACGATCCGTGGAAGGAGTTTTCGTGTGAACTCCTTCAGCTCTTTCGGGGACAAAGACAATGGATGTTGAAAGCTCCCATCAATCCCCCAACGAGGGAGCTGGAGACGTCGGGCAGAGACCAAGTCATCAGACAATGATTGACCAGACCGGAGATTCTGAGTCACCTGCTCGTGGTTACATGAACCGGGGACTGGGGATTCCAACCGTGAGCTCTATCCCAGAGAACCCTTCAGAAGCTTGACGTCATCGATCCAGGCAGTCCCCTTCCCATTGGCAACCAGATTAAGCCTTACCCGGTCCGGCCTCTCCCCTTTCCCCAGGAAAAACGGGGTTTCTTCGGTAACCCAATCTGTAGTTCCGGTCAGTGGATTCTGAAGCCCACGAGAGAAAAACTCACCCTTACCAGGAAAATGGCACCACATCTCCAGATAGACCTGCCCCTCGACGTTGTCAGTGCGAAGGCGAGCCTGATAGATCAACCTGGCGTTCTCGAGGTCTATGTCCTCCACCTCGAACAGTCGCACCACCGTTGGCTCGCTGAAGGTAACCCGCAAGGCTCCGTTTCCGTCGCTCGAAATCTGGCGGTCGATCTCCACCCCCGACTGCGTGATGATTCCCTCCATACTATCTAAGGGAAAATGATGTAGCTCCGCGACCTGAATCGGCGACTGCGAGCATCCAGCAATCACGAGAAGCTCCAGCAGGCCCACAACCAGTGCAAAATACGTCTTGTTCATATTCAAAGCCCCTTTCTGAAGGTCTGCACAGCTGACGGTACTAAACCAAGTATCTCTATTAGAATCGTTCGCTATTCCGGTTACTTGAGCGATTGGGCTCAGGTCATTCAATCAGTAGATGACCTATCCCGGATGGCGAGTCGCAGGATCTCTTTCGCGATTGGAAGAGTTCCGTCCCCTGCAGATCAAAGTGGGAAAAAAGGGGCTAATGCGGGAGCCGTGGACCAGACGGACAACGGTAAGTTCTCTCTTAGCGATCCATCCTCTCTGTGATCTCGGCGATTCTGTCGGAGAGCTTCTTGAATCCCTCTGGATCCCACTCCGGCATCTTCGCAACCGTGAGCTCATCTCTGGCTCGTTCGAGGTACTTCAAGCCCTCCTCCAGCTTGCCCTGTGCGACGGCAATCTCGCCCAATTCCTTACAGGAGTGTCCCACCCACTCGGCAGTGTCGGGATTGCGGTCGGCAGCATAGCGCTTTTCGGCCCGCGCCAGCACCGGACGCAACCACTCTAGGGCGGCATCGAGCTCTCCCAGTTTCCTGTAGGCGTGCCCCACCGACCAATCCGCGACCAGCTTCGCATGCTCATCGCCAACCTTGTAGTGATACTCTCGCGCCTTCGTCAGAGCCTCAAGTGACTCCTGGAATTGACCCATCTCATCGTAGGTCCATCCGAGGTTGTTCCACAACGGCCCCAGCCAGCCATCGATATTGCCGGCCTCCACGGCTTCAATTCCCTTTCGAGCCCAGACGATCTGCTCTTCGTGACCGGCAGTAATGGCGACCATGTGGGCCGCATCGACGGCCCGAGTGTGGAGCTCGTTTTTGAGGCAATAATCATACATCTCCTTGAAAGTTACCGTCGCCGCTTTCAACTCGTCGTCCTTCCACTCGAATCGCCCCCGGACACCAAGGTACCGGGACCAACCCTCCGGCTGTCTGGGAGATGCCAGGGCTTTTGCCTTCTGGAGCCACGGCCGCCCCTCCTCCTTCTTGTCCTGGGCCAAGTATCCTCGGGCGACTTGTGAGAGAGCTTCAACGTGGACGACCTCTGCGCCCTCCTTTTCCGCAGTGCTGGCGGCTTGTAGGTATTTCTCTGTCGCCTCAGTGTATTTCCGATCCTTGAACAGGTCATCGCCTTGGGCCAGAAGACTTGAACCTGTTGTCAGCTCTTCTCCTTCCGAGGTTTGCTCCCTTTGAGTCGGGCTGCACGACGAGGCGAGCAAACAGAACCCCACGCAGAAGCCAACAAGTACTCGAACCATAACCACTTCCTCCGCAGTTTCTCTGGGCACATCTTTAGAAATCCGCAGGGCAAATCCAAAGGCAGATACAGAGACCTCGCACGCAATCTGGATTTGCAGCAAACTAGAATAGAGAATAGGCAGCAGGATGTCAAAAGGTTATTCTGAGCCGCAAATGAAGCCCGATACGATTGATCGTGATCCCGCCCAATTGTCTGGAAGGCATCTCCACTCGGAACCCCTAAAAATGTGTTGACAAATATTTTTCATTGTTGTAATATTCAGCAACTTTTTCGGGCAGAGAAGTTACGTTGGTTGAAGGCTTCCCAGAGATCACCCAAGGCTTGCAAGATCTCGCAATTCTGGTGAGCCAAGTTTGATATAGTGTATCAATCTGAAAGCTTGAGATCAGACCGGGACATAGTCATAAAGATTACAGAAATCACAATAGGAGTTGTCGATGTTTAGAAAAATGACCGTTCTCTTCTGTTTATCGTCATTCTTGAGTTTCTTGCTGGCGGCCAGCTCCTTCGCAGGAGGCTTCGCCACCAGCGGGGTAGGTTCCAAGGCTGTCGGCATGGGAGGGGCTTTTCGGGGATTGGCGGATGACTGGAGCGCAGTCTACTGGAATCCAGCCGGTCTGGCTCAACTTGAATCCTCGGAGGTGAACATCACAGTAATGGCTACCTCCCACCGAGGCGAGTATACTCCGAATATCAAGTTGGGAGAGGGCACCTCTCTTTATGAGATCGGCTTCAAGAACGGCACTCGCTGGTTTCATAAGGACGAAATCAACGTCTTCCCGAACGCCGGTGGCTTCGTGAAGCTGCCCGGCGTGAAGGGGATGACAGCCGGAGTGGGAGTCTCCCTGAATCATGACCTCAACTTCAGATGGGACCTCTTCGACCCGCCGGTCGGTTATAACAACACCGTAGAATACCCTGAAATCGACCACAGCTCCAAGTTGAGGGTGATTGATTTTCATCCCTCCGTTGCCAAAGAGGTGGTGGAGAATAGGTTATTCTTCGGTGCCGGCCTTTCTGCCCAATACTGCGAAATGGACCTCCGGAAAACAGAGATGACGCCGAACCTTCAACTTGATCCCACAACCGGCGACACCATCTGGTTGCCTCGGCCCCTGGATCACCTGTACACCGATGTGGCCTTTGAGGGAAAGGGCTGGGGTTATGGCTTCAACGCCGGCTTGCTCTTCAAGCTCAATCCCAAATTCCAGATCGGGGTCAGTTATCGTTCGGCCACCACCATCGAACTCAAAGGGGACACCAAGCTGGACTTATACCTTCCTGAAAACCCCGGGATGGAGCAGTTCTTTCTGGACAAGGGCACTGCTGAAGACACCACCATCGCCAACCTCTTCAAAGGAGGGCTGCTCTCCACCAGACCCGATGCCGAGCTAGACTTGAAGCTGCCCGCGGATGTCGGTGTCGGCATAGCCTTCATACCCAACGAGAAGCTGATTCTCACCGCCGATGTCAGTTACACCCAGTGGGACCAGCTGGAGCTTTTGGAACCGGAGCTTGAGGGAATGAGCCCAATGGGCGATTCGGCGGAGAACATTACCATAGTCACCAACTGGGAAAATACGGTGCGTTTCTCCGCAGGATTGCAGTATGTCTTCAACGAGACGGTGACCTTGAGGGGTGGTTACTATTACGATCCCTCTCCGGTACCGGACGAGACCTTAAGCCCACTTTTCCCCGACGTTGGCGATAAGAACAGTTTCAACCTCGGGGGATCGCTGTTTTTGGGTGATTACGAAGTCAGCTACAATTTCGAGTATATTTCCTCCTGGGACCGCGATATAGACACCCTCTCCGATCCGAATGGAGATGGGCTTTTTGACAATTATGCCGGTTCTTACAAGATGAACAGCTTTAGCTCCCTGTTCTCTTTGACCTATCGTTTCTAACTCTTGAGGATTCGGAAATCTAGAATTGGAGGATTAGATGATACCAGCTTTCAAGAAACTAGGCATACTGGTGCTCGTTACAGGTCTCTTGCTATTCTTCGGATGTTCGGAGAGGGAAAATCCTGCCGGACCTCAGATTTCCGAAGGTTTAGATTACACCGGTTCGTTCTATGATTCCGTCTCCTTCTGGGGAAACTTGAGCGGAGACCTCACCCAGAGAAACATTGGGGTCTATACCCCTCCGGGATACGACCCAACTAACACACACGCCCGTTATCCGACTCTTTATCTCCTGCACGGTTTCTGGGGAAATGAGCGCTATTTCCTGGATTACTTCTCCTTGAAGGAGACCGCAGACGAGATGATCTCCAAGGGGGAGATAAAACCGATGTTGATCGTCACCCCCGACGCCTCCAGCAAGCTGGGAGGGGGTTTCTACACCGACTCTGATTCTATGAGAGACAGCACAGTTGAATACACTGTCTATTACGAATACACCTCCTATGATACCCTGGGTAACCCCGCTGGGTCCACAGCGGTGGAGGATACCGCTTACGCTGAGCTGACCTTCACCGGAGAATACGAAACCTACATCTGGCGGGATGTGATTGACCAGGTGGAAGCTGCTTATACCGCTTATGACGGACCCTGGTGGGAATATACCAGCTTCGATAACTTGGGCCAGCCGCTTGACTCCGTACAGCACACGCGACCCGCAAGGGATTACCGAGCCACTGGAGGTCATTCGATGGGCGGCTACGGAGCCATGAAGGTTGCGATGCGTCATCCGGATCTATACACCTCCGTGTCGGCGATGTCGGCGCCTCTGGCCTTCAATCTCCTGTTAGAACACATAGCGGATGTATATAGCGAGAACGGGATTACCCCCGGGGACAGTGTCGGCTATTATACCTTCTCTCCCTCTCAGGCAAAGCCCTGGACCACCTTGTTCTTCTGTATGAGTGGCGCCTTCAGTGCCCACGATCTCTCCGAGCTTGACACCACCTATTTCCATCGCTTGGCTCCGGCGGATGAGGGTTTGGTGGGAGTTGATTTCCCATTCGCTCCTGACGGCGACACCAGCTCCACCATCTGGGATAAGTGGCTCGCCGAAGATGTGACTACCATGCTGGACACCAATCCGACCAGATTTGCGGCTGCCCTTGACAGTCTAGAAATCTACATCGATTGCGGGGCAGATGACCAGTTCGAGATGAATCTCCACGCCGAAGCCTTCGATGCCGCCCTGACCAATGCCGGCGTCGAGCATGACTCCCCTGCTTACTACAGCGGGTACGGGAACTTGCCCGCTAACAACTTCAACTACATCGCCGACCGCTTGAGGGCGGTGCTGAAGTTCCATTCCGGCAACTTCCCCGACGAGTGAGCCTCTTCTGAGTAGTCATTAAGAAAGCCACAGCTT